>NZ_JBMVFA010000038.1:0-22899 GCF_049543595.1 Kitasatospora sp. NPDC094028
CCGTAACTGTAGTGGGCCCAACAACTGCCCCGCACCAGTGCGCACCCCCCCGCCCGGGGGGCCCCCCCCCCCCGTATCTTGGGGTGTGGGGGGGGGGGGGCCGGGGGCCCCCCCGGGGGGGCCCCCACGCCGGGCTCCGGGAATCCGTGGTCCGTGTGCTTCCTGTCAGCTGCCGCCCATGCTCTCCATGGCCTTGCGGAGGCTCAACGGACGCATGTCCGTCCACACCTCCTTGAGGTACGCCACGCACTCCGCCCTGGTTCCGGTTTTGCCCTCATTTGCGCCAGCCGAGGGCGTTCTCCCGGAACTCGGGCCAAATCGAGTACTGCTCCTCGTGGTTGATGACCACCTTGCAGATCGTCTTGTCCTCGTCGGAATCGGACGCGTCCATCTCGGCCTCCTCGATGGTGCACCGCGGTCAGGATCACCACGGGAGCCCAGGCCGGTCCAGCCGGATCACTCTCCAACCGGGCTTCCTGCTCGCTCGTTCGAGCGATACGGATCGGGAAGCCTTGCGATCCGCGAGGCCGCACCGCACTGGCCACGGGGTGAGGGCCTGCTGCGGCCGGGCAGTTCTTCCGGGGCGGCAGGCCGTCCGGAGAGCGATGCGCGCGAGGCGGGGCCCGGTCTCAGGGCGCCCCGTGGCCGTCGAGCGTGTCCCAGAACAGGTGCTCGTAGGCCTGCAGGAGCAGCCCGTGCTCGCGGGCGGCGGCGAGGGTGCGGCCGTCGAGCGGGTGGGGGCCGAGGGCGTCGGCGGCCTGCCGCTCCAGCTCGGTGGCGGGCTGGGCGAAGAAGTCGAAGAAGGCGCAGGCGTCCTCGGGGAAGCCGTACTGGTCGCGCAGCCCCGGGCGACCGAGGCGCAGTAGCCGCCCCAGAGCGCGTAGTCAGGTGTCCAGCTCTGGATGCGGACGCGCTCCACTGATCGGGGAGTGGGGCAATGGCTAGCAAGGTGAAACACCTGGATCTTCTGCTTCGGAAGTCCCAGGTGGTCCGGGGAGCCGCGACCCGCGACATCCTGTCCTTGAAGGCCCAGGAGAGCCAGGGCCGAGCCTGGGGCAAGCGGATCGGTTATACGATCCGCCGGGTCTTCCGCGAGAACCTGTCTGCCTACAAGGCTGGGACCGTGCCGACTTCCAGGCTAACGGCATCATGAGCCTGGCCAAGCCGCTGCGAGCCAACCCCCGCGAGGTGGCCGCGCGCGTGCTCGAGAACCTCGGCGCTGACCAGGTGATCGCGGACCTGGAGGTTTCCGGGCCCGGCTTCATCAACGTCACCGTCACCGACGCCGCCATCCTCGAGCGCCTGGCCGCCCGCGCAGCCGACGCCCGCCTCGGTGTCGGCAGCCACACCGAGGCCGGCGTCACGGTGATCGACTACAGCCAGCCGAACATCGCCAAGGAGATGCACGTCGGCCACCTGCGCTCCACGATCATCGGGGACGCGCTCGTGCGCGCCCTCGAGTTCTCCGGCGAGAAGGTCATCCGGCGCAACCACCTCGGGGACTGGGGCACCCAGTTCGGCATGCTCATCCAGTACCTCATCGAGCACCCCGCCGAGCTCGACGAAGGCACCGAGCCGGACGACTCCGGGCCGTCGATGTCCCGCCTCAACCGCCTCTACAAGGCATCGCGCGCCAAGTTCGACAGCGACGCCGACTTCGCCGACCGCGCCCGGCGGCGCGTCGTCGAGCTGCAGGCCGGCCACGCCGAGACCGTCGCGTCCTGGCAAGGCATGGTCGACGAGTCGAAGGTCTACTTCGAAGCCGTCTACGCCCGCCTCGGCGTTCTCCTCGAAGACGCGGACGCAGTCGGCGAGAGCTACTACAACCCGATGCTCGCCGACGTGTGCGCCGACCTCGAAGCCTCCGGCGTCGCCGTCCGCTCCGATGGAGCCCTGTGCGTCTTCTTCGACGACATCAAGGGCCCCAACGGCGAACCGACCCCGCTCATCGTCCAGAAGAGCGACGGCGGCTACGGCTACGCCACCACCGACCTCGCCGCCATCCGCGACCGCGGCGGCATGCTCGGCGCCAACCAGCTCCTCTACATCGTCGACAGCCGCCAGGCCCTGCACTTCCGGATGGTCTTCGAGACCGCCCGGCGAGTCGGCTGGCTCCCCGACGACGTCCGCGCCCTGCACCTCGGCTTCGGCACCGTCCTCGGCAAGGACGGCAAGCCCTTCAAGACCCGCTCCGGCGAGACCGTCCGCCTCATGGACCTCCTCGACGAAGCCGTCGACCGGGCCCGCACAGTCGTCGCCGAGAAGAGCCCCCGGCTTCCCAGTAAGGAACTCGAAGACCGGGCCAGGCAGGTCGGCATCGGCGCGGTCAAGTACGCCGACCTGTCGACCTCCCGCACCCGCGACTACATCTTCGACGCCGACCGCATGGTCTCCCTCAACGGCGACACCGGCACCTACCTCCAGTACGCCCACGCCCGCATCCAGTCCATCCTGCGCAAGGCCCCCGAAGGCGCCACCCCGACCGCCCACCAGGACCTCGCCCTGGAGCCGGCCGAACCCGCCCTCGGCCTCCTCCTCGACGAATTCGGCACCACCATCGACCTCGTCGCCGAGACCTACGAACCCCATCGCCTCTGCGCCTACCTGCACAGCCTCGCAGCGGCGTACACCACGTTCTATGAGCACTGCCCCGTCCTCAAGGCCCCCAGCCGCGAGGTCATGGAGACCTGGCTGCTGCTGTGCCGGCTCACCGGCCAGACCCTGCGCCAGGGCATGGACCTCCTCGGCATCGGAACGCCAGAGCGGCTATAGCTGGGTAAAGCCTCCGGGCGGCGGTCAGCGGCCGACCCGCTCGGAGGCATTGCGTCGGGAGCGGGGCGGCTGGGCTGCGCTGCACCCCCTGCGAGCGCGGGGCTGACCGCGGCCTGGGTCGTCGAGATGTACTCGTCGATGGAGCAACCCCCGCGAGCGCGGGGCCGACCGTACGGCGTCGCGGCGCCGTACCAGTTCGCGAGAGCAACCCCTGCGAGCGCGGGGCCGACGCGGAGCCACCGGCTACCCGGCTACCGAGGAGAGAGCAACCCCCGCGAGCGCGGGGCCGACCCGGCGGTGGCGGTCGGTCAGGACTCGTCCAGGGAGCAACCCCCGCGAGCGCGGGGCCGACTGGTCGTCCACCGGCGAGAAACCGCCGGTCGTGGAGCAACCCCCGCGAGCGCGGGGCCGACCGCTCGGCGTCGGCGGCCTCCTGCTCGACGGCGGAGCAACCCCCGCGAGCGCGGGGCCGACAACCTGCTGCTCTGGGGCGTCCGCCTGAACTACGAGCAACCCCCGCGAGCGCGAGGCCGACCAGGTGGCGTACACCGACCATCCGGCGGGGTGGGAGCAACCCCCGCGAGCGCGGGGCCGACTATGGCGGTGTCGGAAATCGAAACTCCGGCCGAGAGCAACCCCCGCGAGCGCGGGTCCGACCGGTAGAGCAAGGCGCAACTAGGAGTAACCCCCGCGAGCGCGGGGCTGACGAACTGCTGAGTCTCGCAGCCATCTCCCGGGAGGAGCAACCATCGCCAGCGCGGGGCCGAAGACAGCCGAGCCCTGCTCCATGATTGCCGGCCCCTGCAGTGAGGAGTACTCCCTGCGAATGCGGGGTCGAGAACTCCTCGGCGGAGTCGAGTAGTTGGTGGCCCACCGGTACAGAGCAACCCCGTAATCGCGGGGCCGAGGCCCGGCTCGCCAGACGCCTCGGCCATCCGGAAGAGTGATCTCTGCGAGCGCAGGGCCGAGTTCGCGTTACGAGCGATGTTCCACAGCTCCCCACGTGCGCGGGGCCGACTACCTCTGGAAGTACTGGACTCGGCTGTAGGAGGAGCAACCCCCGCGAGCGCGGGGCCGACCACACCGCCCAGCACAATCTGACCGAGCAGTAAGAGCAACCTCCGCGAGCGCGGGGCCGACACATCTGCTCGCGCCCCGCGGCAACAGCCGGGGGAGCAACCCCCGCGAGCGCGGGGCCGACTGCATGTCTTCCACCACTTCGCCGACCGTGCGGGAGCAACCCCCGCGAGCGCGGGGCCGACAACAGGTCCCAACTCCGACCGCAATCGGTACAGGAGCAACCCCCGCGAGCGCGGGGCCGACCGGATTTGGGGCACGCCGGCCGCCGTCGCCAAGGAGCAACCCCCGCGAGCGCGGGGCCGACCCGCACGTCTCCGAGGCAGACCCCGCCGCCCCGGAGCAACCCCCGCGAGCGCGGGGCCGACTCCTCCAGCCACCGGCCGTAGGAGATCGTCCTGGAGCAACCCCCGCGAGCGCGGGGCCGACTCCGCCATGTCACCTGAGCAGATCGCCGTCGCGGAGCAACCCCCCGCGAGCGCGGGGCCGACGACGACTGGCCCGTAGGCCGCCCGGTTCTGCTGGAGCAACCCCCGCGAGCGCGGGGCCGACAACCTCGCCGCCGCCGAGTCCGCCCTCGACACCGAGCAACCCCCGCGAGCGCGGGGCCGACGGCATGGGGAGGGAGACGCTCATGTTCTGGGCCGAGCAACCCCCGCGAGCGTGGGGCCGACGCCCGCCCTGCGAGCCGTAGTTGTGGCCGGAGGGAGCAACCCCCGCGAGCGCGGGGCCGACACCTTCCAGGACCTGGTCGCCGAGATCTCGCTGGAGCAACCCCCGCGAGCGCGGGGCCGACTCGCAGGTGACGTCGGCGTACCACTCGATCGTGGAGCAACCCCCGCGAGCGCGGGGCCGACTGAGAGGTCCCTCAGTGAACATGCCTCACCCCGGAGCAACCCCCGCGAGCGCGGGGGCGACCTGCGCGGACGCCTGGTTGGCGGGCCGCTGGTCTCGTGGTGGGCGAGGTGACGTGGCGCGATGAGATGGCGCCGTGGCCGCAATGCTTTGAGACGGACAGGTCGCGGGTGAGCGATCCCGAGAGCAACCCCCGCGAGCGCGGGGCCGACCGGTACCACTGCGAAGTCCCCAGGCACGGAGCAACCCCCGCGAGCGCGGGGCCGACGGCGATGCCCGCTTCCGGACCCTTCGCAAGCAGGAGCAACCCCCGCGAGCGCGGGGCCGACCGGCGCCGGAAGCGCAGCGGCAGGTCGATGCGGAGCAACCCCCGCGAGCGCGGGGCCGACCTGTCGGCGGCCGAACGGGTGGTCAGCCGGTAGGAGCAACCCCCGCGAGCGCGGGGCCGACCCGGCGTCGAAGATTTCCGTCAGCCCCCTCAGGGAGCAACCCCCGCGAGCGCGGGGCCGACGTAACGGCATTCCGGTCATTGGTCAGAAACCAAGAGCAACCCCCGCGAGCGCGGGGCCGACAGGTACCGCAGCGAGATCGCCCACCGGGCGAGGGAGCAACCCCCGCGAGCGCGGGGCCGACTCGGCGGCGGCGTTCTCCCCCCACTTGCCGAGGGAGCAACCCCCGCGAGCGCGGGGCCGACGCCGTGCCCGCCCCCGCTGCCGGTGCCGCGGAGGAGCAACCCCCGCGAGCGCGGGGCCGACGCCGTGCCCGCCCCCGCTGCCGGTGCCGCGGAGGAGCAACCCCCGCGAGCGCGGGGCCGACGCCGGGAACGTAGCCCGCGGAGAAGAAGTGCAGGAGCAACCCCCGCGAGCGCGGGGCCGACAGCCACCAGGTCAGAGAGGTTTTGACGACCTCAGAGCAACCCCCGCGAGCGCGGGGCCGACATCGTGGCAGGCCGCGATCCACGCGACGGCCGGGAGCAACCCCCGCGAGCGCGGGGCCGACTCCGCAGGTCCCTGCTGACGGGCTCGGCCCTGGGAGCAACCCCCGCGAGCGCGGGGCCGACGACTTCGGGGCCGGGGGTGTGGGGGGTGGCTGGGAGCAACCCCCGCGAGCGCGGGGCCGACGCTCCGACGCAATCTGACGTATCGTCAGGACTGGAGCAACCCCCGCGAGCGCGGGGCCGACGGGATCGCCCACAGCGAGATCACCGACCACGCGGAGCAACCCCCGCGAGCGCGGGGCCGACGTTCGTCCGGACCGTCCACGTGGAGTCCACCGGGAGCAACCCCCGCGAGCGCGGGGCCGACAAGGCCCGGCCCACGCCCGGCAGATCGATCACGGAGCAACCCCCGCGAGCGCGGGGCCGACCTCGCGCGGCGGCACGCCGAACAGCTTCGACTGGAGCAACCCCCGCGAGCGCGGGGCCGACGCACCGCGAGGGTCTCGCGGGTACGCAACGCGGGAGCAACCCCCGCGAGCGCGGGGCCGACACCATCCTGCCCATCGCCTCGTATGCCGGCTCGGAGCAACCCCCGCGAGCGCGGGGCCGACGCGCTGGCTGTACCGCGCCGCCGGTAAGTACCGGAGCAACCCCCGCGAGCGCGGGCCGACTCGCGGTCTGCGGTGCCGTCGCGAGGGTCCCAGGAGCAACCCCCGCGAGCGCGGGGCCGACTTGGGCAGGGTGATCGTCAGGTCGAAGCCCTGGGAGCAACCCCCGCGAGCGCGGGGCCGACGTCTCCCAGCCGGGCTTGGGGTAGAAGTCCCGGGAGCAACCCCCGCGAGCGCGGGGCCGACTGCACGAAGAAACCGCCCTGGCCATCGACCCTGGAGCAACCCCCGCGAGCGCGGGGCCGACGGGGTCAGGGCCTCGCGCTGGGCCTTGGTCAGGGAGCAACCCCCGCGAGCGCGGGGCCGACGAGGGCCGCCTCCAGTACGGCCGGCCCTTCACCGAGCAACCCCCGCGAGCGCGGGGCCGACGGAGCCACCGCCCTGATCCTCGTGATCATCCTGGAGCAACCCCCGCGAGCGCGGGGCCGACGCGGTACGGGGGGTGCGATGCTGCTCACTGCGCGAGCAACCCCCGCGAGCGCGGGGCCGACCAAGCCGAGCCCCGCCTACCGGCTGATGGAAGGGAGCAACCCCCGCGAGCGCGGGGCCGACGCCACAAGGCTTGCCACCCATGCGTGGTCCGAGGAGCAACCCCCGCGAGCGCGGGGCCGACAAACCGTGTGGGCCGACGACCACTCCACCTGGGGAGCAACCCCCGCGAGCGCGGGGCCGACAGGGCCGGGCTGTCGGAGTGGGTGAAGCGCTGGGAGCAACCCCCGCGAGCGCGGGGCCGACACCGCGGGGCACCGGCCGTTGTCCTTGTCGTGGGAGCAACCCCCGCGAGCGCGGGGCCGACACGTCGCCGGACTCCACGAGGTGGCTGATGGCGGAGCAACCCCCGCGAGCGCGGGGCCGACGAATCCACGTGGCGGCGGAACCACCACCAGGCGGAGCAACCCCCGCGAGCGCGGGGCCGACAGGTCGGCTCCGGGGCGCACCAGCATGTGGTGGGAGCAACCCCCGCGAGCGCGGGGCCGACTCGGAGTACTCGACCTCTTTGCCGGTGCGCTCGGAGCAACCCCCGCGAGCGCGGGGCCGACAGCTGCTGCGCGTCGGCGTGGAGCACGAGGAGGGAGCAACCCCCGCGAGCGCGGGGCCGACGTGAGGTGGCGGAACTTCCACCGCATGGGCCGGGAGCAACCCCCGCGAGCGCGGGGCCGACGAGCCCGACATCTCGAAGCCGCCGACGTAGCGGGAGCAACCCCCGCGAGCGCGGGGCCGACTGATCGTCAAGGGGTCCGTCCAGGAGTGCGGGGGAGCAACCCCCGCGAGCGCGGGGCCGACGTGTTCTGCTCGGAGACGGAGAAGGGCAAGCGGGAGCAACCCCCGCGAGCGCGGGGCCGACTCCATGCGGACCCGCTCGCCGTGCGTCTGGGCGGAGCAACCCCCGCGAGCGCGGGGCCGACTCCCTGACCCAACTCACCGGCGTGGTGGAGGCGGAGCAACCCCCGCGAGCGCGGGGCCGACGGGTGGGGCTTCTCGTAGCCGGTGGCGGCTGAGGAGCAACCCCCGCGAGCGCGGGGCCGACACTTACTGACCTGCGACGTTCGGTGTCACGAGTCGCCGGCTGATTCAGTCCGATCGGAGCGAAGCTGATGTATGGCCTTCATCTCTCCTGGTTCCGAAGGGTGTTGTCAGTGGGGTGCTTTACGCTCCGCAGCGTACTCGTACGTGGAGGTGGAGACGGTGGCCGTGGATTGTTGGCAGTGGTATCCGTCCGAGGTCAGGGCCTGGCTGGGTGCGCTGTGGGGCAAGTCTGCCGGGAAGGCCGGGGGGACGGTCAACCTTCTGCTGTCGCACATGCTGGACACCGCTGCCGTGGCGGAGGTGATCTGGGACCGCTACCTGCCGCAGGTGACGCGGTGGCAGCTCGATGCCGTGGCAGGAGGCCCCGGTCGGGGGCGGCGGCTGTTCTCCTGGCTGTGCGGCATCCACGACTTGGGCAAGGCGACGCCGGCGTTCCAGCGGCTCGATGCGGCTGGGGAGGCGGCCGTGCGCGGGGTGGGGCTTTCGTGGGACAAGTACACTGTGAATGGCGCGACTTGGCGGCATGACAAGGCGGGAGGCCGTCTGCTGCGGGTGCTGCTTGAGAGGACGGGCTGGGCGCAGGAGCAGGTCGACTGGGTGTGGCCGCTGGTCGCGGGCCACCACGGGTTGTTCCCCACGGTGGGGCAGTTGGCTCCGAAGAAGGAGGACCTCCAGGGGAAGAGTCGGTCCTGGAAGGCGGCACAGTCGGCGCTGGTGGAGGTGTTCTCCCGGGAGCTCGGCTACGAGGGCGGCTCTCCGCTCGCCGAGGTGGAGCCCGCGTCGGTGCCGAGCCGGGCGGTGCAGCTGCAGTTGTCCGGCTTCGTGGTGATGGCGGACTGGATCGCCAGCGACGAGACGCACTTCAAGGGCGAGCCCGACCTGGCGAGGGTGACGATGCCGCGGGCACGGCAGCGGGCCACCGCCGCCTGGTCCGGGCTCGGGCTGCGCGGCGGCTGGGGGCGGTTGGCCGTTCCCGGCCCGGAGGTGTTCCAGGACCGCTTCGGCCACGGGCCCAGGCCGTCGCAGGAGTTGGTGCTGGATGTGGTGCGCCGGATGGGCGGGCCTGGCCTGGTGATCGTCGAGGCGCCGATGGGGGAGGGGAAGACGAAGACGGCGCTGGTGGCCGCCGAGGTGCTGGCGGCGCGCTTCGGCGCGGACGGGGTGTTCCTGGGCATGCCGACGCAGGCGACCGCGGACCCGATGTTCACCCAACTCCGGGCGTGGCTGGGCAAGATCGACACGGTCGAGGACGGGCTGGACGGCCAGGTCGCGCTGCTGCACGGCAAGCGGATGTTCAACAAGGAGTGGCGTGGCCTGCTGGAGGGCACGGGAGAGTGGGGCCAGGACGCCGATGACCGCTACTCGTCGGTGGGCGTGGACGAGTTCGGAATGCCGGCCGACTGCTTCGACGGCTGCGAGGGCGGCGAGCGCAGGGCTCCCGCGGAGTGGTTCCTCGGGCGCCGCCGTGGCCTGCTGAGCCCGTTCGCGGTCGGCACGATCGACCAGCTTCTCTTCGCCGCGACCCGCACCAAGCACGTCATGCTGCGCATGGCCGGCCTCGTGGGCAAGGTCGTGATCCTCGACGAGGTGCACGCTGCCGACGTCTACATGTCGCAGTTTCTGCTGGAGGGCCTGTGGTGGCTCGGGCAGGCCGGGGTGCCGGTGGTGCTGCTGTCGGCGACCCTGCCGCCGGAGCAGCGGCGCCGCCTGGCCGCCGCCTACCTGGCCGGCACGCGATCGGCGGAGGCGTCGGAGACGCTGGACGTCCCCGAGCCGGACGGGTACCCGAGCGTGACGGCGGTGTGGTCGGGACAGGACGGCCGGACGGAGTCACTGGTCAAGAGCACTGACTCCTGGCGCGAAGACCTGACCGTGCGGGTGGAGGCGCTCGGCGAACCGCCGGCGCGCAGCGGCACGCTCCCGGACGGCACCGACGGTCGCCCGGACACGGTCGTCGTGGACTACCTGAGGGAGCGGCTGGTCGACGGAGGATGCGTCCTGGTCATCCGCAACACCGTGGACCGGGCCCAGTCCACCTTCGACGCCCTGCACAAGGAGTTCGGCAGTGACGTCCGGCTCCTGCACGGCCGTCTCCACGCGGGCCACCGCGCGGACCGTACCCAGGAGGTACTGAAGCTCCTCGGCCCGCCGACCGCCGGCACCGCGCGCCCTCACCGGCTGATCGTCGTCGCCACCCAGCTCGCGGAGCAGTCGTTCGACGTCGACGCGGACCTGCTGATCACCGACCTCGCGCCGATGGACCTGCTCCTCCAGCGCATCGGACGTCTCCACCGCCACGACGGCGTCGAACGCCCCCGCCTCCTGTCACAGCCCGTTGTCGCCGTCACCGGAATCCACCTCGCGGACCGGAGCGCACCGCAGATCCTGCGCGCCTCCGAGAGGATCTACGGCCGCTACCTGCTGCTGCGCACGGCCGCCGAGGTCGAGCGCGCGGCGAGGGCGGCCGACGGCGTGTGGAGCATCCCCGGCCAGGTGCCGAACCTCGTCGCCGACGTGTACGGGCCCGGCCCCGTTGTCCCGGCCGAGTGGGCCGAGGCCGAGACGGAGGCCCGGAACGAGTGGGAGGAGCGGCAGGCCGAGCGCCGCGCGAAGGCCGCCCAGTACGTGCTGACCCGGGCCGGCGAGCACGCAGCGCCCACCCTGGAGGGGCTGCACTTCGGTGCCCACAGCAGGCTGGCCGAGGGGGGCTTCGAGGCGCTCGTCCGTGACGGGGACCGGAGCCTGGAGGTCGTCCTGGTGCACCGCATCGGGGAGGACGGGTTCCACGCGGTGACGGGGCGCAGGCTCGGGCCGAACGGCGAGGTCACGGCGGAGCTGCTGGACGACGTGCTCTCCGGGACGGTACGCCTTCCCGCCAAGCTGACCGCAGCGGCGGAGGATGCTCTCGGCCCGCTGGCGGGGTGGCGCGACCACCCGTGGCTGCGGTACAGCCCGGCCCTCGAACTCGATGAGAACGGTGAAGCCGTCCTTGGTGACTTCAGGCTGCGCTACGACGACCTGCTCGGCCTCATGGTGGGCGGCGGGCCCGCACACAGGTAGCGTGCGCCGGTGGAACAGGTGGAGTGTGCTCCCCGCTCGCGCGCCCCCAACTTTACGAGAATCGGCGGAAGTTCAGGGATTTCGGTCCATGGCCGGGTTCAGGCGGTGCGATGCTGAAGCAACTGCCGACGTAGACGTAACTAGTTGGGAGAAGAGCGCGTGCCCGGGTACAACCTTGTCGATGAACCGTGGCTGACGGTGCGGCCAGTCGACGGCGGAGCTCCTCTGGAGCTGGGGATCGCCGAGGTACTGGCCCGGGCCCACGAACTTGAAGGCATCGCCGTGGAGTTCTCCACCCAGCTGCCCGCTGTTCTGCGTCAGGTCCTGCTGCCCGTCGTCGCCCACGCCACCGGCGCGCCCCGAACCCTCCGCGAGAAGGGCGAACGGCTGGCCAGGGACGGCGGCGGGTTCACGGAGGACGAACTTCGCGATATTCGAACCTACCTCGACGACAACCGCGCACGGTTCGACCTCTTCGACCCGAAGGACCCTTTCGGGCAGGTCGCCGGGCTGCGTACCGCCAAGGACGAGACGAAGGGCGCAGCGGCCCTGGTGGCGACGGCGGCGAGTGGCAACAACGTCCCGCTGTTCGCCAGCCGTACGGACGCGGACCCGCTCGACCTGACGCCGGCCCAGGCCGCTCACTGGCTCGTCCACGCGCACTGCTGGGACACCGCGGCGATCAAGACCGGCGTCGTCGGTGACGACCAGGTCAAGGCGGGGAAGACGACGGGCAACCCGACCGGTCCGCTCGGGCAACTCGGCGTCGTCGTCCCAGTCGGACGGACGCTGTACGAAACCCTCCTGCTGAACCTCCCGGTCACTCCGGCCAGCGCCGAGGGCATCCCGCAGTGGCTGCGAGGCCCGCACGGTCCCGCGTGGGATGCCCGGGAGGATAAGGGCCTTCTCGACCTGTGGACCTGGCAGGCCCGGCGCATCCGGCTCATCCCGCACGAGGACGAGACCGGGCGGCTGAGGGTGGCCCGTGTGGTCATCAGTGCCGGCGACCGCCTCACGCCCATGGATGAGCGGGAGCCGCACACCGCCTGGACGTTCACGGCCCCGGCCAAGAAGTCCGCCTCGGCGCGGCCCGAGCGCCGACCGCGCCGCCACACCCAGGGCAAGGCCGCATGGCGCGGTCTGGACGCACTTCTCTCGGCGACCCGCCAGGGTCCGGAAAGCGCTTTCGAGACCAGCGTCCTGCTCGACGAGATCAGCGGCCTGCGGGAGATCGGCAGCCTCGACACCGACTACCCGCTCCAGGTCGAGACCTTCGGCATGGTGTACGGCACACAGTCGGCCGTGGTCGAGGACGTCATCCACGACTCAATCCCGCTTTCTCTGCTCGCCCTTCGTCAGGACAGCGAAGCCCACGACCTGCTCCTGGACGTGGCCGAGCAGGCGGAACAGCTGGCGCGGGCGGTCAACAACCTCTCCGCCGACCTGCGCCGGGCCGCAGGGACGGACCCCATCCCCTGGGACAAGGGCCAGCGCCCGGGTGAACTCCTCCTGCACGTACTCGACCCGCTGGTGCGCCGCTTGCTCGCCGGAGTCCGCGGAGCCGGTGGCGACGAGGACGTCCTGCACCGGGGCCGACTTGCCTGGGAGCAGGTCGCCCACCGCCGTGCGCGGGAGACGGCCGACGCCCTTCTACTGGCCGTGCCCGCTTCCACCTTCGGCGGTCGCTCCGTCGAACAGCCCGGCAAGGCGGGCAAGAAGCTGACCTACAGTCTCGGCACGGCCGGCGCCAACTTCCGGCGACAACTTGACGAGATCCTGCCCCGCTACGCCGACGCCCGCAAGCAGGCTGCGGCTGCCCGCCTGGCCGAGACCGGACCCGACTACGACTTCGAAGCCGACCCTGGAGCGGACTTTGACCACTGAGCAGAAGAGCGCCCCCAGGCGACTCCCGTACTGGGAGAGGGTCACCGCCTACGACCACGCCTGGCGCATCGACCCCCGCACCGGACAACCGGGCAGGCCGCCCGGAGAGGACCTCGCGGCCATGCGGTCGGGCCTCGGCCGGTCGGCGATGGACAGCCCCAGGATGTGGCCGCTGTACAGCTGCGATGTCGACGACAAGCTTGCGCTGCGGGACCAGGTCTCCGACGAGCAGGAGGCCGAGCACGCCGCGCTGGCCCTGTTCGGTCTTCACCAGCAGAGCCAGTCCAAGCCGATGCACCGCCGCGGTGTCAAACTCGGCCAGGCACTGCGCGCCCTGCGCCGAAGCGGCAAGTTCAGCGAGGAGGCGCTGGACACCCGGGTCGCCCAACTCGCGAGCGCCACCAGCGTGTCCGCGCTGCTGGTCCACCTTCGCGGCCTGGTCACCCAACTGCGCACCGTCGGCCAGCCGCTGGACTACAACCACCTGATGACAGACATCCGGGCCTGGCACCACACCGACCGCCGACCGGATGTCCGCGCCAAGTGGGCCATCGGCTACCAGGCCTGGAAGAACACGGACAGCGGCAAGCACCAGGAAGCCGCCGACTGACCACACCTTCCCCGACCAAGCTGTCAAACCGTCAAACTTCGAGGAGAAGCGCATGACCGACCGCCTCTACATCGACGTGCACATTCTGCAGACCGTCCCCCCGGCCAACCTCAACCGGGACGACAACGGCAACCCCAAGGAGGCGTACTTCGGCGGAAAGCGGCGCTCCCGCGTCTCCTCCCAGGCGTGGAAGCGCGCCACCCGCGTCCACTTCGCCGAGAGCCGGGACCGACAGGACCTCGGCACCCGCACCAAGCGGATCGCCGCCCAACTCACCAACGGCATCGCCGCGTCCACCGGCCTCCCGGCCGAGGACGCCGGGCGGATCGCCGACGCGCTGGTCAAAGAGACCGGGATCTCCGCAGGAAAGAGGGAAGGCGACACCGCCTACCTCCTCTTCTACGGCCGCCGCCAGCTCGACGGCATCGTCGACCTCGTCGCCGACACTGCCGCCGACCTCGCCGCCCTCGACGCGAAGGCCCTCGCCGAGGCCGTCAAAGCCCTGCCGGTCAAGGAGCAGTTGCAGAGCGGCCACCCCGCCGACGTCGCGCTCTTCGGACGCATGGTCGCCGACGTCCCCGGCCTGAACGTCGATGCCGCCACGCAGGTCGCCCACGCCATCTCCACCCACGCCACCGAACTCGAATTCGACTACTACACGGCCGTCGACGACGAGAACACCGCCGAGGAGACCGGTGCCGGCATGATCGGCACCATCGGCTTCAACTCCGCCACCCTGTACCGCTACGCCACCATCGGGCTGCACCAGCTGCGCGACAACCTCGGCGACGACAAGGCCACCGTCGACGCCGTCGACCTCTTCGTCGACTCCTTCGCCCGCTCCATGCCCACCGGCTACGGCAACTCCTTTGCCCACCGCACCCGCCCCAGCCTGGTCGCCGTCGTCGTGCGCGCCGACCAGCCCGTCAACCTCGTCTCCGCGTACGAGAACCCCGTCCCGGCGAGCCACGGCATCGTCGCCGAATCCGCCCGCCGCCTCGCCGCCGAGTTCACCACCGCCACCGAACAGTGGGGCGACACCCCCCTCTACGTCGGCATCTGCCACACCCTCGGCACCGGAACGGACGAGTCCGCGCAGGAATTGACGGGGGCATTCGGCACCAACCGGACCTTCACCGAGCTGCGCGACGGCCTGCGCACCGTCCTCACCGAGCGGGTGAACGGCAACTGATGCCCGCCGACCCCACCCCCGCACCAGCCCCGAACCACGAGCAGGCGGTCCTCGTGCTGCGTCTGGCCGGCCCGCTCCAGTCCTGGGGCGAGCGCAGCGCCTTCAACCGCCGCGACACACCGCCTCAGCCGACCAAGTCCGGCGTCGTCGGACTGCTCGCCGCCGCCGCGGGCCGCCCGCGTGAAGCGGACATCACTGACCTGATCGGCCTGCGCCTGGGCGTACGCATCGACCAGCCGGGCACGCTGCTGCGCGACTACCACACCGTCAGCGACTACCGTGGCCGACCGCTGCCGCAGGCGGGCGTCAACGCCAAGGGCCTGCAGAAGCCGACCTCTCCCGCCAAGGACACCCACGTCACCCACCGCTACTACCTCCAGGACGCGGTGTTCGTCGCCGCGGTCCAGGGCCCGGCCACCCTCGTCACCGCGCTCGCCGCGGCGATCCGCCACCCGGCCTTCCCCCTCGCACTCGGCCGGCGCTCCTGCGTCCCCACCCAGCCGATCACCCTCGGAGCGGTGCGGGCGGGCACCTTGGAATCCGTCCTCGCCGAGGAGCCCTGGCAAGCCGGAAAGGCGGCCAAGAACGCGTACCTGCGCCGGGCCGAGCGGGGACCGGAGCCGTTCTCCCCGCACCGGATCGACCTGGCCGCAACCTTCGACGACCCGTCCGGCCAGGACACCGCGCAGGACGTCCCGCGGTCCTTCTCACCTCGTGACCGCGGGTTCTCCACCCGGCGGATCCGCCACGCCTGGCTCGACGTCCCCACCGGTCTCCGCTCGACCGCCACGACCACGCCACCGGCCAATGAGGCCGGTGGCCACGACCCGTTCGCCCTCTTGGGCTGGTGACCCGATGACCTACCTCTCCCGTGTGCGCATCAACCCCCTGCGTGCCGCCAGCCGCAACCTGATCGCCAACCCCCGCGCGCTGCACGGCGCGGTCCTGGCCGGCATCCCCGACACTGCTCCCGGTGACCGCATCCTGTGGCGCCTGGACGCCGACCACCCGCGTCGGCCCGTGCTGCTGGTCCTCACTCCCTCCAAGCCGGACTGGACGCA
Organism: Kitasatospora sp. NPDC094028; assembly: GCF_049543595.1. Lineage (NCBI taxonomy): Bacteria > Bacillati > Actinomycetota > Actinomycetes > Kitasatosporales > Streptomycetaceae > Kitasatospora > Kitasatospora sp. NPDC094028. Next base: position 15,644 of record NZ_JBMVFA010000038.1, read on the forward strand.
CATCGTCGAGCAGGCCGGATGGCCCGACGCCGAAGGCGAGCACTACGCGATCCGCGACTACAGCCCGCTACTCGGCCAGCTCGCCATCGGCCGCGAGTTCGCCTTCCGGCTCAAGGCCAGCCCCGTCCAGAACACCTCCAAGCCCGACAAGGCGAACCCGAACCGCACCAAGACCGCCGCCGAACTCCACCACCGCTCCTACCGCATGCCCCACCGCACCGCCGCCCAACAGCTCACCTGGCTCCTGGACCGGACCACCCGGTGGGGCTTCACCATCCCCGAAGCCCGCACCGACACCCCCGCACCGGGCCTCGAATCCTCTGCCCCGGACGCACCCGTGCAGATTGCCCGGGAGGTGCGGATCACCGACCGAAGCCGCAGCACGTTCACCAAGCCCGGCACCCGTACCCCCGTCACCCTCACCACCGCCACCTTCGAAGGCCACCTGCGCATCACCGACCCCGGCCTCCTCCAGGCCGCCCTCCTCGGCGGCATCGGCCCCTCCAAGGCATACGGCTGCGGCCTGCTCACCCTCGCCCCGCTGCCGAGCGGACCCCGCTGACCGATGGCCGACATCTGGTGGAAAGCCCACCCCCACGACCTGCACCGCCTCGCCGATCGCGTCTCCAGCGTCTACGTCGAACGCAGCCACATCGACCGCGACGAGAACGCTGTCGTCGTCATCAACAAACGCGAGACCGTGCGGGTCCCCGCGGCCATGGTGGCCGTGATGCTCCTTGGTCCCGGGACCCGCATTACCCACGGTGCGATCAACCTGCTCGCCGACTCCGGTACCACGGTGTGCTGGGTCGGCGAGCAGGGCGTGCGTATGTACGCCGCCGGCCTCGGCCCCAGCAGGGGCGCAGCCCTCCTCAACCGCCAAGCCTGGCTGGTCAGCCGTACCAAGGAACGCCTTGCTGTCGCACGGACCATGTACCGCATGCGCTTCCCTGGTGAGGACGTCAGCGCCGCCACCATGCAGCAACTGCGCGGCCGCGAAGGGGCCCGAATCCGCAAGCTCTACCAGGCTGAATCACGCCGAACCGGCGTTCCCTGGAACGGGCGCGTCTACAAGGCCGGCGACGCCTACGCCGCGGGTGACGACCTCAACCGTCTCCTGTCGGCGGGCAACGCCGCGCTCTACGGAATCTGCCACGCCGTCATCACCGGCCTGGGCGCCAGCCCCGGCCTGGGCTTCGTTCACACCGGGCTGGCGACCTCGTTCGTCCTCGACATCGCCGACCTCTACAAAGCCGAATACACCATCCCCCTGGCCTTCGACCTCGCCAAACAGGGCCACACCGAAGAACGCGACGCCCGCCTCGGCCTGCGCGACCGCATCGCCCAGGACAAACTGCTCGGCCGCATCGTCAACGACGTCAAAACGCTCCTGAGCCCGGACGGCACCGACATGCCCGACGTCGAGGTCAACGAACTCTGGGACGAACGAGTCGGCACCGTCCAGGGCGGCGTCAACTGGTCCGGAACCGAGGGCACATCGCCGCCCAGCGTCTCCGACCCGGGCATGGGCGACGAACACCTGGCCATCATCGGCCCGGAGTTCACCCAGGACGCAGGCAGCCCATGACCGTCATCATCCTCATCGCAGCCCCCGAAGGACTACGCGGACACCTCACACGCTGGATGGTCGAGGTCAACGCCGGAGTCTTCGTCGGCACCCCCAGCCGCCGCATCCGAGATCGTCTCTGGGACCTCCTCGCCACCCGGATCGGCGACGGCCAGGCCGTTCTCGTCGAACCGGCCACCAACGAACAAGGCTGGACCGTCCGTACCGCAGGGAAGGACCGCTGGAAGCCCGTTGACTTCGACGGACTGATTCTCTCCGCCCGCTCCCGCTGATAAACCAGCAGGTCACAAAGCGTCGGCCCCGCGCACGCGGGGGTTGCTCCGCTGGGGATCGTAGGACCCGACACACAATGCCGTCGGCCCCGCGCACGCGGGGGTTGCTCCTGCCCCCGGGCAAGTTCGCCGAGCAGGCCGTGGTCGGCCCCGCGCACGCGGGGGTTGCTCGGCCCAGAATCTCCGATTGCGAGACGAATTGAGGTCGGCCCCGCGCACGCGGGGGTTGCTCCGGTGCGGTCGTCGGTGACCAGGTGCATGCGGCGTCGGCCCCGCGCACGCGGGGGTTGCTCCTGGTCGGGGATGGTGCCGAGGTGGAATTCGTGATCGGCCCCGCGCACGCGGGGGTTGCTCCGGCCTGCGCCCGCGAGTCGTCACCTTCGAGCGATCGGCCCCGCGCACGCGGGGGTTGCTCCTCTCGGACTGGTCCCTGCACGGTGCGGCCTGGATCGGCCCCGCGCACGCGGGGGTTGCTCAGCAGGGCTGCGCCGCCGGCGGCCTCCTTCGCCATCGGCCCCGCGCACGCGGGGGTTGCTCCTGGAGCACAGTGCTGGCCACGTGCCCCTCCCTATCGGCCCCGCGCACGCGGGGGTTGCTCCGCGACCACCGTGCCGAGGACGGCCGGAACCGGATCGGCCCCGCGCACGCGGGGGTTGCTCCTCGCAGTCCGCGCTGGAGGTGCAGGACGCCGCATCGGCCCCGCGCACGCGGGGGTTGCTCCTCCGCGCCGTCAACGGACACCAGCCCCAGCAGATCGGCCCCGCGCACGCGGGGGTTGCTCGCTGTAGCCGTTCATGCGGCCGGTGCTCGCCTCATTGGCCCCGCGCACGCGGGGGTTGCTCCGAGGTCCGCGACGAGACCCCGGCCGACTTCGTATCGGCCCCGCGCACGCGGGGGTTGCTCCGCCGAGCGGACCCCCGCCGAGCTCACCGAGCTATCGGCCCCGCGCACGCGGGGGTTGCTCCCCCGACGAGTGGGAGGACGCCCGCTCCCGCTCATCGGCCCCGCGCACGCGGGGGTTGCTCCGCCCCGGTGAGCCAGCGCAGGACGGCGGGCCAATCGGCCCCGCGCACGCGGGGGTTGCTCCTGTGGATCTCCGACGCCCACGTGACGATCGGCATCGGCCCCGCGCACGCGGGGGTTGCTCCCGGCCCGTGGCCTCCGCCCTGACGACGGCGGAATCGGCCCCGCGCACGCGGGGGTTGCTCCCGACTGCGCGGCCTTTCCGAGGGGCATGTCCTATCGGCCCCGCGCACGCGGGGGTTGCTCCGAGGGTCCGGCCTATGGTGCCAGGGCCGCTTGATCGGCCCCGCGCACGCGGGGGTTGCTCCGTGGCGCCGGGGCGGCGCGGGTACACCCACCGATCGGCCCCGCGCACGCGGGGGTTGCTCCGCCCGGATGACCGCGCTGGAGACCGCTACCGTATCGGCCCCGCGCAGGCGGGGGTTGCTCCGCGGCCCTCATGTTGAAGAACGTGGCGACGGCATCGGCCCCGCGCACGCGGGGGTTGCTCGAAGCCATGGGCGGGCGCTGACCCCCTAACAGGATCGGCCCCGCGCACGCGGGGGTTGCTCCTGGTCCCGTTCACGCCGCCCGCTCGCGTCTGGATCGGCCCCGCGCACGCGGGGGTTGCTCCGCGGCCACCGCCTCGCCCACCGAGGCGAGCCAATCGGCCCCGCGCACGCGGGGGTTGCTCCAGGAACAGCGCGGCACCGCCCGCGGCCTCCTTATCGGCCCCGCGCACGCGGGGGTTGCTCCTCCGGGATCAGGATGTGCGCCTGCGGCCGGGCATCGGCCCCGCGCACGCGGGGGTTGCTCCGCCGGGTGGTCCAGCTCGTTCCTGGCCATGTCATCGGCCCCGCGCACGCGGGGGTTGCTCCGGCATCGAGGTGGGGCTCATGATGAGCTCCCGATCGGCCCCGCGGCACGCGGGGGTTGCTCCCGGGCTGGTGGGCATGCCGGTGTGGATGTGGAATCGGCCCCGCGCACGCGGGGGTTGCTCCCCCCGCATCGGCCATCTCCCGCACAGCAGGCTATCGGCCCCGCGCACGCGGGGGTTGCTCCGCGTTGCCATGGTCCTGAGCCTGCCGCCCGTAATCGGCCCCGCGCACGCGGGGGTTGCTCCTGGGGCGCGGCCGAGCGGCGGACGGCCGCCGGATCGGCCCCGCGCACGCGGGGGTTGCTCCGCGGCCAGGCACTGGGGGGTGTCGCAGCGCACATCGGACCCGCGCACGCGGGGGTTGCTCCTGCACCACGCCGATCAGCGCCACGATGACCGCGTCGGCCCCGCGCACGCGGGGGTTGCTCCCCCGCTACCTTCCTCGTGGCCCCGCAGCCGGGCAGGCGGTTAGATGAGCCGGTCGCGGTGGACGGCCGCGGTCTCGCGGAAGAGCTGGGCGAATCGTGCGCGGCTTCGCTGTTGGTGCTGTTCGGCCTGTCAGTCGGTGCAGTCCTCCACGTAGTCGGCGTCGTCGTCGCCGAGGTCCTCGAATTCGCTGTGGAGGAGCCAGCATCCGTGGATGCCGGTGAGGAGGTCTCCGACATGGTGTGCGGATTCGATCAGGCGCCATAGGAGACAGTCATCGAGCCGCCGCTCGGCAGGTTCGGCTTGGCGATCGCTTCGGAGACCTCGGCGAAGTGGCCGCGTTCCTGCTCGCGGCGCCAACCCGCGGTGTTGGGCTCCAGTGAGCCAGCGGCACTGCCGTGGTGAGTGCACGTGCGCCACGTGGCGTCGGACAGCTGGGTGCGCGTGCGGGAAAGACCCAGGAGAGGGCGGAGGTGTTCGCGCTGGCGGGAAGGACGGTGATGGGGCGGCGAAGTCGCCCTCGCCAGTGCCCCAGACGGATGACGCCAGAGCCCGCAAGAAGCGACACCCCCACGCCGTCCGCATCCTCGCCCGCGCCTGGCTGCGAGTGATCTGGGCCTGTCGGCGTGACGGAACCTGCTACGACCCTGTCGCCCACCGGGCCAACAACAAGATCGAAGCGACTCAAGAGTCGGCTCTGACGCCATAGGGTTGACTCAGGAAACTCATACGACGAGCGCGTAGCTGGCGAGCCGTTCGCGTTTCCGCTGGCCAGGACCCAGGTCGAAGTCTGTACATTTACCCCAGGCGGCGAAGTTGGCGACGAGGGCGGCCGCCGCCGAGGCGGGGCGGCTGTTGAGGGCGAGCCAGGCGAGGGCGGGCAGGGGTGCGCAGCGCGGCGCTCTCGCCCTCGGCCATGGTGGCGAACCAGCCGCCGAGCGGGCGGTCGGCGCAGCGGGTGGCGAGCAGGAGCAGGCTGCGCCGGTCGGAGGTGATGATCCGGTGCTGCTGGGCGGCGAGTTCGGCCAGGGCGGCACGTGGTGCCCGGCCGGCGGCGAGCGCGGTGACGAGGGCGGGGGCGGTGTCGCCGGGCGCCAACTCGGTGCGCAGGTCGCGGATCTGGTCGAGGATCGGGTGGTTCACCGGTGCCTCCGGGGCGGGGTGGGCTGGTCCGCTGCCCTTCCTACCGTCCCGGGGCGTGCGGATGGCGGCGACAGGCCGGGCGGCCCGGCACCGCGGCTCGCGTCCCGGTTCAGCCGCCAGCGCAGGCCTTGGTGACGTCGCTGGCGGCGGCGGAGACCGCTCCGAGGTCCGGCTGCCGTCCCTTGGCGGTGTCGTCCGCGGCCCGGTCGAGCTCCTTGGACAGCTTGTCGGTGGCGGCGTCGAGCTTGCCGTTGCCGTCCTGGCGCAGCTTCTTGACGTCCTCGCGGAGCTTGTGCAGGGCGTCGACGGTGTGCTTGCGCCGGGTGTCGTCGGTGATCTGCCCCACGTTGAGTGCCGAGTCGACCAGGTCCTGGACGTCCCCGGTGAGGCTGATGGCCCGCTTCCCGCAGTCGAGGGCCTGGTCGGCGTTGTCGCAGGCGGTGAACAGCGGGGCGGCCAGCAGCGTCGCGAGCGCGACGGCGGCCAGGCGGTACGGCTTCCGTGTCCTCATGTCGGTCTCCCTCCCGCTACCCTCAACGCGCTTGCACGGTATGGCGGTTCCGGGAGGGGGCCTGCCTCGGCGTTGGCCGCCGCCCGGACCCCCGGGCGGGCGGGGTGGCCGTCCCGCCCGCCCGGGGGAGTTCCGCGGCTCGCGTCAGTTGGCGATGACCTGGAGCTTGCCGCTGGTGCCGATGCTGCCGGTCACGTACAGGGTGTGCCCGTCCGGGCCGGCGGCCAGGCCGTCGAGCACGTCCTCGTCGGGCGACACCGTCTCGGCCGGGACGGCGTTGCCGGTGGCGGTGTCGAAGGAGAGCACGGACGGGCCCGCGGTGAAGTCGTTCTCGGCGAGGTAGAGGCGGGTGCCGTCCGCGCTGATCTGCGGGTAGCCCGTCGAGGGGTTGCCGGGGGCGAGGGTGAGGTGCTTGGTGACGGTGTCGGTGGCCGGGTCGATCAGGTCGGCCTGGCCCTGCTGCCCCACGGCGAACAGCCGGGTGCCGTCCGGGGTGAGGACGGGGTTGTAGTCGAGTGCGGTGGTGGTGCCGGGGACGGTCCCGGCCAGCGTGGGCGCGGTGCCCGCCTTCACGTGCTGGACGCCGGTGCTGGTGCCGACGTACAGGTCCTGGCCGTTCGGGCGGATCGCGGCGGTGCCGGTCATCGGGGCGGTCAGCTGGACCGACCCGGTGAAGGCCTGCTGCGCGGCCGAGAAGGCCAGCACCCGGGCCGGGGCGTTCTGGCGGTAGGCCGTCGGCCCGTTCTGGACGACGTAGACGCCGGTGCCGTCCGGGCTCACGGTCACGCCGGAGGCCGAGCCGGGGTACCACCCGGCCTGGCGCGGCTGGTCGGGCAGGGCGACGGTGGCCAGCACGGTCAGCGAGGCGGTGTCCACCACGACGAACTGCTGGCCGTTCGCGACGTAGAGCCGGGTGCCGTCCGGGCTGAGCGCGGCGGTGACGAAGGTCTGGGCGGTGCCCACCGGGACCTGGCCGGTGATCGTGTCGCTGCCGGTGTCGACGGCTTTGACGAGGAGGCCGGCGGTGCCGCCGTCCACCACGAGGTACGCCTTGGTGCCGTCCGGGGCGACCATCGGCTGGGCCCGGGTGTTGCCGACCTCGATGACGGCCTCGGTGCCGGAGACCGGCGCTGCCTGGGTGGCCGCGGCGGCCTGGGCGGCGGTGCCGGTGAGTGCCAGGACGGCCGCGGCGGCCGTGGCCGTGGTCCAGCGGGCGGTCGTGGCGCGAGTCCTCTTGGACATGGTTCCCCCTTGGTCGTGCGCACCGCGCGATTGCGGTGCAGGGGGAAAGGTAACCCGTGAATCTGACGGCTTGTGGATCAACCGGCGAACATCCGCGCTGCGACCGCGGTCCGCCCCCGGCCCGGGGGGGGGGGGGGGGGGGGGGGGGCCGCGGGGGCGGGGCGGGCGCGCGGGGGGGGGGGGGGCGGGCCGCGG
>NZ_JBMVFA010000038.1:22909-85649 GCF_049543595.1 Kitasatospora sp. NPDC094028
GGGGGGGGCTATCTGCAACCCTGCTCCGGCGCGGGGGGGCTCCCCCCCCCCCCCCGCCCCCCCCGCCCCCCGGGCCCCCCCCCGCCCGGGGGGGGGGGGGGGGCGGGGGGCGGACCGCGGTCGCAGAGACGTCCGAGCGGCGTCCGAGCGGCGTCTCAGCGCGGCTCGGACGCCGGGGGCCGGGGCGGGTTGACCCGGGCCTGCTGGGCGAGGAGGTCCGCGAAGGCCACGGTGAGGGCGTCGGGGCGGGTGCGGGTGTAGGCGGTGAGCACGCGGCGGATCGGGGGGTCGGGGCGGAGCAGGACGCCGTCGAAGTGGGGCGGGACGATGTCGGCCGGCACCAGCGCCGGGCCGAGCCCGGCCGCGGCCAGCAGGGGTGCGGCGGAGGTCTGTTCGGCGCGGACCGCCGCCCGGGGGCGGAACCCGGCCCGGGCGCAGACCTGGTCGAGCAGGTCGGCGAGGCCGTTGTCGGGGGCGTAGTGGACCCAGGCACGCTCGGTGAGTTCGGCGAGCGCGACGGAGGCGGCGGGGCGGTCGGCCAGCGGGTCGTCGGCGGAGACGACGACGGTGAACTCCTCGACGCCGAGCTCACGGATCGGCCCCTCCCAGCCCTCCGGCGCGGGGCCGATGCCGACGTCGGCGCGGCCCGCGGCCATCGCCTCCTGGAGCCGGTCCGCGTGCGCGTACTCGCGCAGCCGGATCCGGACGCCGGGGTGCCGGCGGCGCCAGGCCCGCAGGACCGGCGGCAGGAGGCCGAGACTGACCGAGTAGACGACGGCGACCTCCAGCTCGCCCTCCTCCAGGCCGGCCGCGCGCCCGGCCGCCACCGTCAGGCGTTCCGCCTCGGCCAGTGCGCCGCGGGCGTGCGGCAGGACGGCCCGGCCGGTCGGCGTCGGCCGCACCCCTCGCGGCAGGCGCTCCAGCAGCGCGCCGCCGAGCGTGCTCTCCAGCGCCCGGATCTGGTGGGACAGCGCGGGCTGGGTGACGTGCAACTGCTCGGCCGCGCGGGTGAAGGACCCGGTGTCGACGACGGTGACGAGGTATTCGAGCTGTCTGAGCGTGGGGGTCGCTGCCATGAGCGGAGTTTATCGGTGCGGTAGAGAACAAGCCTTGGACTCATGGCGGCCGGCCGGGAGAGGGTCGTGGTGTGGCCGCCGCGGGAAGCAGCGGGCGGCCGGATCCCCCGATGACTCGAAGGAGTACTCCCATGTCCGATGGCACCTCTCTGCAGGGCAAGCGGATCGTCGTGGTGGGCGCGGGTTCGCGCACCGGCCGCGCTCTGGCCGGGGCCGCTTCGGCCGCCGGCGCCGAGGTGGTGCTGGCCGGCCCGGATCCGCGCAAGCTGGAGTGGACGGCCGGCGAGCTGTCCGGGCCGTCCGAGGTGGTCGCGCTCGACCTCGCCGACGAGCGCTCGATCGCGGGCCTGGCCCGGGCGGCGGGCCGGTTCGACCACCTGGTGTCGACCGCCGCGATGCCCGCCAACGGCCCGCTGAAGGACCTCGAACTCGCGGACGTGCAGCGGGCGTTCGCCGCCAAGGTGATCGGTCCGCTGCTGCTCGCCAAGCACCTGGCCGGGCAGGCCTCCGACGGCGGCTCGTTCACCTTCTTCTCCGGCGTGGCCGCCTGGCGCCCGGCTCCCGCGCGCACGGTCATGGCCACTACCAACGGCGCGCTGGCGTTCCTGGTGCAGGCCCTGGCGGTGGAGATCGCGCCGGTCCGGGTCAACGCGGTGTCCCCCGGCATCGTCGACACCGGCTCCTGGGACGGCCTGGGCTCCGACAAGGAGGCGTTCCTGCGCGGGGTGGCCGAGCGCAATCCGGCCCGCCGCGTGGGCAGCACGGAGGACCTGGTCAAGGCCGTGCTCTACGCCATCGACAACCCGTACGTCACCGGCACGGTGCTGCACGTGGACGGCGGCGGCCGGCTCGCCTGACCTGGCGATCCGCCCGTCCGCTCCCGCCCGTCCGCTCCCGCCCGTCCGCTTCCGGGCCACCGATCCACTCACCCGATCCGAGGAGTAGCACCATGCGTTCGCGCACCCTGATCCGCACCGCCGTGGCCCTCGCGGCGGTGGCCGGCCTGGCGGCCGGCACCGCCTCGGCTGCGCCGGCCCGCGAGGACGACGGCCGGTCGTCCTCGACCGCCTGGCCGCAGCGGCTGATCGACCGCTCGCCCGACCTGGTCCAGCCGAAGGCGCTCACCGTCGACCGCTCGATCGGCGCCCGGCGCGCGGCCCAGGAGGTCCACCTGGCCCAGCAGTTGTACACGTTCTGGAACACCGGTCGGCAGCGGTACCTGGACGCGGCCGTCGACCCGCGGTTCCGGGACAACACGCTGCCGGCCGGCCGCCCGCAGGGCCCCGCCGGCCCGGCCGCCGCCTCGAAGACCTTCCGGGCCGCCGTGCCGGACCTGACCTGCGAGCTGGCCGACGTGCTGGTCACCGGCGACCGGATCACCGCCCGGCTGGTCTTCCGCGGCCACTTCACCGGGACGTTCGACGGCACCCGGGGCCAGGGTCAGAACGTCGAGTTCAACGCCATCGACATCCAGCACGTCGGCACCGACCGGATCGTCGAGGACTGGCACATCGAGGACAACGCGGCGTTGCTGGCCCAACTGGGCGTCCGCGGCTGACGGCTGGCGGTCGACGCTCGTCGGCCGCCGGGGCGCGTGGACGGGGCCGTGGGGGCCGGCGCGGGGCCCGCCCCCCCCCCCCCCCCGCCCCGGGACCCGGGGGGCGGGGGGGGGCCCCCCGGGGGGGCCCCCCCCGCCCGGCGGGGGGGGGGGGGGGGGGGGGGGGGGGGGGGGGGGGGGGGGGGGGGGGGGGCGGGCGGGGGGGGGGGGGGGGCGGGGGGGGGGGGGGGGGGGGGGGGGGGGGCGGCGGGGGGGGGGGGCGGGGGGGCCGGCGGGGGGGGGGGGGCCCCCCCCCCCACGGCCCCGTCCGCCGTGTCAGCTGTGCTTCCAGGTCACCGAGAAGGCGGATCCCCCGCTCAGTCCGGAGGTGGTGGCCTTGGTGGTGCCGCCGGAGGCCATGGTGATGTTGTCCGGGTTGAAGCCGCCCAGGCTCCGGCCGTTGACGGTGGCGCCGCTGAACGAGACCGAGCCGAAGTTGGAGAGCGGGAGCACCCCGGAGGAGCTCGACGGGGCCTCGGCGATCACCTCGGCGGAGGCGAGGGCGGCGCTCTTGAGGGACTTGTTGACGGTGTGGCTCCACCCGGCCGTGGTGTCCGAGAGGGTGAGCGTGAAGGAGCCGCTGCCGTTGGTGGTGACGCTCGCGGTGAAGTGGTCGCCCGGCCGCACGGTGCTGCTGAAGTTGGACGGGTACTGCGGGTACATCTCGTACCAGGCGGAGTACACCGGCGAGCCGTTCGAGCAGTCGGCCTCGGTGCCGGTCTGCTCGACGCTGTTGCTGCCGTCGCCGTCGAGGCCGACCCAGAAGCTGGACCAGGTGTTGCCGCCGGAGCAGGAGACGGCGGGCTGCACCCAGCTCGCGCTGACACTGGTGAACCGGGCGCCGGTGGCGGCGTAGCCGGCCCAGTTGCCGCTGCTGCTGTGCAGGAGACCGCCGCCGTGGTGGGCGAGCGGCGCCTGGACGAGGGTGGGGGCGGTGACGGCGACGGTCGGTGCGGCGGTGCCCAGGACGGTCAGCAGGGCGGTGGACACGGCGATGGTGTGCCGACGGGCTGCGGACATGGCTACTCCCTTGTGAGGGTGTGGAGTTGGCCGAGCGTCGACAAAGGTAGACCCGGAGCAGGAGCGCCGGTCGTTACGGGGAGATAACGAACCCGTGCGCTGTGTGTGACGGTCGGAGCCGAGTGGTGGTCAGCGCCGGTCGGGCGGGGCGAAGCTGAGGCGCAGTACAGAGCCGAGGGGGCGGATCTGATGTCCACAGCCATGCCGTCGCACGGTCCCGACAGCCACAGACCGCTCGGGCCGGGTGTGCCGGCCCGGGCGGGGAAGTTCTCGGTCGACCGCGCGGCGCGCGACCCGGGGAAGGACTACCGCTCCGACGCGGCCGGCCGGATCCTGCGCCGCGTCAGGGTCAAGCCCCACCACTTCCGCTGCGCGGGCGCCGCGGCCGTGCTCAAGGTGGCCGCCGAGGAGGGCTGGACGCTCGACCCCGCCTTTCCCGCCGACCCGCGGCGGACCCTGCACCTCTGCCGGCCCGACGACGGCCGCAGTCGGAAGACCTGAGACCGGACGCCGTCCGGCGAAACCCGCTGGTGAGCCGCGGGCGGGGGCCCGTAGACTCCCGTACTCGTGACCGACACCACCGACACCTCCGGTACCACTGGTACCGCCGGTACCACCGACACCACCGGAACCATCGTCGCGGCCGACGCCGCCGCGCCCGCGGGCGACGCCGGACTGATCGCCGCCGCCGTGGCCGCCGCCGGGCGGGGCCTGGTCGAACGCGAGACGGTGGCCGAGGTGGTGGCGCTGTGCGCCGTCGCCGGCGAGCACCTGCTGGTGATCGGCGCCCCCGGTACGGCGAAGTCGGAGGCCGTGCGGCGGGTCGCCGGGCAGCTCGGCGGCCGGTACTTCGAGTACCTGCTCGGCCGGTTCACCGAACCCAACGAACTGTTCGGCCCGGTCGACCTGCGCCGGCTGCGCGAAGGCCGGGTCGAGTTCGAGACCGCCGGCATGCTGCCCGAAGCCGAGATCGCCTTCCTGGACGAGATCTTCCTCGGCTCCACGGCCGTCCTCAACACCCTGCTCGGCCTGCTCAACGAGCGCGTCTTCCGGCGCGGCCGCACGGCCCTGGCCAGCCCGCTGCGGATCTGCGTCGGCGCCGCCAACCACCTCCCCGAGGACCCGGCGCTGGCCGCCTTCGCCGACCGCTTCCTCGCCCGCGTCTTCGTCGAACCCGTCACCGACGCCCGGCTGGAAGAACTCCTGGAGGCCGGGCGCGGCGTCCGGCCCACCGCCCCCGACGCGCCCGCCGGCGACCTGCTCGGCGCCCTCGACCGGCTCGCCGACGCCGCCCGCAGCTGCGACCTCGCCCCCGTCACCGGCCTGCTCGGCACCGCCCTGCGGCGGCTGCGCTCCGCCGGAATCCCGGTCAGCGACCGGCGGGCCGTCCGGTCCCAGAACCTCGTCGCGGCCGCCGCCGTCCTCGACGGCCGCGCCACCGCCACCGCCCGCGACCTGTGGGTGCTGCCGCTCATCGCCCCCACCGCCGACACCCAGGCCCTCGCCCGCGAAACCCTCGCCGACCTGATCGGCCGGGCCGCCAACCGCAGCCTCGCCCACACCGCCGAGGAGATGTCCCGCAGCGCCGCCGCCCGCGCCGAGCGGCTGATGCGCACCGGCGCGGCCCTCCTCGCCGAACACGGCGGCCTGCCGGACGGCCGCGACTCCCGGCTGCGCCTGGAGGCCGTGCTCCGCGAGATCGACGCCGGATTCGCCCCGACCGACCTGCCCGCCCCGCTCGCCGGCATCCGGGCGGGCCTGGTCGCGGTGGTCGCGCCCGCGTGACCGGCGTCCGACTCCGCTGGGAACGCCGCGAACCCCCGCTCCCCGCCACCGCCGTGCTCGCCCTCGGCCCCGCCGTCCCGGCCCTCGCCGCCGCCACCCGCGACCGGCTCCGGGCCGGCCACCGCCTCGTGGCCGCCACCGATGGCACCGCCCTGCTCGTCCTCGGCCCGGCCGAGGACCTGCCCTGGGCCGACGGCGCCCACTACCTCGGCCTGGACGGCCGCCTGCTGGTCCCGACCACCGCCCGCCCGCTGCCCGCCGCCGCCCTGTGGCGCTCCGCCCTCGGCGCGGCGGACGGTCAGCTCTGCGCCCTGGTGCCCGGCCACGGCCTGGTCGCGGACGTGCCGCCGCCGCTGACGGAGCCCGAGGCCCTGGCCGCCCTGCTCGGAGGAGCGGAATGAGCACCACCGGACACGTCGGCAGCGGCACCGCCCCGGGCGGTGTCCCGGAGGAAACGGTGCGCGGCGGGGCGACGAGGGGGTGGCGGCGGTGAGCGCCGTACTGGCGCCGTGGGCCGGGACGCTGGCCGCGCTGACGCCCGAACTGGCCTCCGCGCTGGGCCCGTTGCTGCGCCGCCTGGACCTGCTGATCGGCGAGCGCGAGCCCGTCGTCGAGGCGCAGGGCGAGCCGGACGGCTACGGCGGGCTGGCCCGGTCGGGCCCGCTGGAGCGGCTGTTGCCCTCCGAGTGGCTGCTCGCCGAGGAGTTCCCGGAGGAGTTCACCCGGCGCCACGCCGAGAACGAACTGCTGCATCTCGCCTCCGAGTTGCGCAGCACCACCAGCCGCGGCCGGGTGGTCGCCCTGGTGGAGGCCGGCCCGGCGCAGGCCGGGGCGGCGCGGCTGGTGCAGCTGGCGGCGCTGCTGGTGCTGCACCGGCGGGCGGCGGCTCGCGGCAGTGAGCTGGTGGTGGGGGTGCTGGGCGACGAGCCGGGGCGGCTGTTCGGCGGCGAGCCGGCCGAGTTGCTGCCGCGTTGGCTGAACGCTCGCCGCCCGACCGATCCGAGCGCCGAGGACGTCCGGCGGGCCGAGGGGGCGCTGGCCGCGGCCGACCGTGCCTGGCTGCTGGCGTCCCCGCGCCTGGCGGCCGAACTGCCCGCCCGGCAGCGGACCTTGACCAGCGAGGAGGCCGGCTGGAGCGCCGAGGGCGTCGGCCGGGTGCGGGTCCGGGGGGACGGCGGTGCGGGCGCCGAGCTGACGCTGCCGCCCGCGCCGCTCGCGGTGCGGACGCTGCGCGGGGCCGAGTTCCGCCGGGCCGGGACGGCGGCGACGTCCGCGGCGCTGCCCGTCACCGGGGGCGCGCTGCCGGTGTTCACCTCGGGCACCCGGGAGTTGCTGATGCGCGGGGCGGACGCCTCCGCGCTGCTGGCGGTCAAACTGGTGCGCCAGGGCGCGGGGGAGGGCAGCGGCCGGCCGCGCCGCCACGAGCTGCGCGGGCCGGTGGTGGCCGCCGCGCAGCACGGCCGGCGGCTGCTGGTGCTCTGCGTGGTGCGCGGACGCCTGGTGCTGGAGGTGATCGGCCGCCCGGTGGCAGACGGGGACGGCTACGCGGTGGACGCGGCGGCGGTGGGCCTGCCTCCGGTGGGCTCCGCCGGGTTCGCCGAGCTGACGGCGCGGCCGGTGCTGCCCGTCCTGCGCGAGGGCGACGACCTGCTGCTGCCGGTCGCGGGCCGGTGGCGGCGGATCGCGCCGGGCGGCGTGGTGACCGAGGACGGGCCGGTGGCGTCCACCGCGGGCGGGCGGCCGTTCCGGTTCGCGCGCGAGCCGCGGCTGTCGGACGTCGCGCTGCCGCCCGAGGCGGCGGACGCGGCCCAGGTGGTGCACGGCGCCGGGCTGGTCGGCTGGTCCGCGGACGGCCGGGAGTGGCGGCTGGACCACGAGCGGACCGGGCCCCGGACGATCGTCCTGCGCGACGAGGGCGCCGAGGTGATCGGGCTCGTCCAGGAGGCCGGCGAGCCCGTGCTGATCACCCGCACCGAGGCGGCCGGCCTGGTGCGGGCCGTCCGCCCGGACGGCGTGCGGACCCACACCGGCCTGTCCGGCGGCGCCGCCCCCGCCGTCCACCCGAGGCTGCCGCTGATCGTCGCCGAGCCGAGGCCCGGCGCCCTGGTGGTCGCGGACGCGGTGACCGGCAGGCACCACTTCACCCTCAGGAGCAGCGAATGACGAGCCCGACCCTGGACGCCGCCGGGTTCGTCCTCGACGTGCCGCTGATCGGTGCCGCGGAGGCCGCCGAGCGGGTGCTGGAGCACTGGCAGGACGGCGCGCGCCTGCTCGAAACGCCGGACGGGCGCTGGGTGCTGACGCTGCCCGAGCCGGTCCCGACCCGGCCCGACCGGGCCCCGGGCGAACCGCTGCGGGCGGTCGGCGACTCGCTGGTCGCCGCCGGCGCCGACGAGCGCACGCGCGACGGGGGAGACGTCGTCCTCGCCACCGGCGGCCTGACGGGCCGCCATCTCCTCGCCGGGATGCGGGTGGTGGACCCGGCGGGCTGGCTGGACCCGACCGGGATCGCCGTCCACCGGCTGGGCCCGGTCGGCGCCCCGACCGCGCCGGAGCCCGTCCAGGAGGACGACGGCCTGCGCCCGCCCGTCGTCGACCTGCGGGCCGCGGCGGGCGTCCGCGAGCGCAGCTCCTGGGCCGCCCGGCTGCTGGGCGAGCGCGGCCCGGAGCGCTCGACGGGCTCGAAGAGCCTGGCCGGCCGGCCGGGAGACCCGACGTACCCGCGGCGCCCCGCGGGGCGGCCGGAGGGCCCGGTCCGGCCGCACGCGCTGTTCCTCACCGCCGTGTTCGGCGGCGCCCTGCTGTATCTGCCGAGCGCCGTCGAGCGGGGCGAGGCCCGGGTCTGGAGCGTCCTCCCGGCCCTGATCGCGTCGAGCGTCGGCCTGGCCGTCCTCCCGTGGGCCAGGGCCCGGCGGAAGCGGAGGGCCGCCGCCCGGGCACCACGCCCCGCGACTCCGCAGCCGGCCGCCACCGCCGCGCAGCCGG
The DNA here is from genome assembly GCF_049543595.1 of Kitasatospora sp. NPDC094028. Classification (NCBI taxonomy): domain Bacteria; kingdom Bacillati; phylum Actinomycetota; class Actinomycetes; order Kitasatosporales; family Streptomycetaceae; genus Kitasatospora; species Kitasatospora sp. NPDC094028. Next base: position 31,373 of record NZ_JBMVFA010000038.1, read on the forward strand.
CCGCCACGGCCCCGGCGGCCCGCCGGAAGGCGAGGGCGCTGGCCGTCGTCCCGCTGCTGCTGGTCACGCTCGCGCTGGTCGGCCTGGTGGTCCAGGGCCGCTCCGGCACGCTGCTGCTGGCGCTGCTGGTCGGCGTGGTGTTCGCCGCCCTGCTGCTCGTCCCGGCCGGCCCGGCCGCCTCGTCCGCCCCCTCCGCACCCGAACGCGGCCGCGCCGCACGGCAGTCCAGCGCCCCGGACGGCCCGCGGGCCGGTGGCGCCGCCCGCCGCCCGCGACGGCAGTGGCTGGTCCGGTTCACCCTGCGCAGCCCCGCCGGCGCCCTGTTCCAGCGCCGCCAGGCCCGTTACGTCGCCCGCCTCGCCCACTCCTTCCGGCAGCGCCGCTGGGAGGACGCGCTGCGCGACGCCGTCCGGCTGGCCGGGGACGCCGGGCGCGGGCCGGGCGGCCTGCTCGCCCTGCGCCTGCCCGCCCGGTTCCGCGGCGCGCTGCGCCCGGACCCGCAGGCGCCCACCGGCGCGAACGCCGTGCTGCCGATCAGCGGGCCCACCGTGCACGGCTTCCTCACCGACCTCTACCGGGAGGCCGCCGAGGCGCTGGAACGCGAGGAGCGGATCGACGAGGCCGCCTACGTCCTCGCCGACCTGCTGGCCGAACCCGCCGAAGCCGTCGCCCTGTTGGAGCGGCACGGCCGTGCCGGGCAGGCCGCCGAACTCGCCGAGGGCCGCGGGCTCCCGGCCGACCAGGTGGTCCGGCTGTGGTGGCGGGCCGGGCAGCGCGAGCGGGCGGTGCGGATCGCCCACCGCCGGGGCGCCTTCGCGGCCGCCGTCGAACGGCTCGCGGCCAGCGACCCGCAGTCCGCGCGCGAGCTGCGCCTCGCCTGGGCCGCGCACTGCCGCGAGTCCGGCGACCGGCTCGGCGCCGTCGACGCGGTCTGGCCGGATCCGGAGCTGCGCCCCACCGCCGTGCTCGACCTGCGGGAGGCCGTCCTGCTCGGCGGGGCGGCCCGCGGGCGGGCCCTCGTGCACCTGCTGGCGCTCGGCCCCGACGCGAGTGCCGTCGACGCGAGTGCCGCTGGCGCGAGTGCCGTCGACGCGCGGACCGCTGACGCGCGGACCGCTGACGCGCGGACCACCGCCGAGGTCGTCACCGCGCTCGCCCTGGCCTCCCTCGCCCCCGACGCCCCGGACAGCGAGCGGACCGCCGCCGTCACCGCGCTCGCCACCGTCGAGGCCGCCGACCCGACCGTCGACCGGCAGCTCGCCACCGCCGCCCTGCGCGCCGCCACCCGGGCCGGCGGGATCGGCGACGCGAGCGACACCGCGACCCAACGGGCCCGCCACGCCCGGCTGTCCCGGCGCGCCGACCCGCTGGCGGCCGCCGACCTGCCGAAGCCGCGCCGCACCGCGCCCGCCCCGGGGACCCCGCTGGAGGTCACCGCCGCCGACCGCCCCGGCACCCTGCCCGTCCTGGACGCGGCCCGGCTGGACTCCGGCGCGGTGCTGGTCGCCTGCGGCCACGCCGGGGTGCGGCTGCTCGGCCCGGACGGCCGCACCCGGGCCCGCTGGGACGTACCCGCCGATCAGCTGGTCCTCGCCGACCACGGCGGTTCGGCGCTGCTGGTCGCCCGCTACGGCGAGGTGCGCGAGATCGCCCGGCTCGACCTCGTCACCCGCGCGGTCGATCGCTGGACCAGCCTGCGGGTGCGCGCGCTCGCCCGCTCCTACGACGGCCGCCGGCTCGTCACCGTCGACCCGGACGGCGCGATCGCCGTGCTCGACACCCGCACCGCCCGCCCGACCGTGGTGCACCGCGAACTCGGCGGCGACCAGCGGCTCCTGGGCGGGATCGCCCGCACGCCGGACGGCTGCGCGGGGCTCGTGGACACCCGCCCGGAGCCCGGCTCGCACCGCGTCGAGATGACCGAACTGTGGCAGTGGGAGCAGCCGGACTGGACGCTGCGCGGCCGCTCGCACGTGAACCGCACCGGGCCGGACCGGCCGGGCCCGTACGTGGCGGACCTCGACGAGGCGGTGCTGCTCGCGGACGGCCGGCTGCTCGACACCGGCCCCGGGGCGACGGCGGACACCACCCTGGTCCGGGCGGTCGGGGACGGCCGGCTGGCCGAGCGGAGCGTGCGCGGCCGCGGCGTGCTGAGCGTGGACGGCACCCACTGGGCGTTCGCGGCGCGGCTGTCCGGCGGGCTGCACGTCACCCTCGGCGGCGGCACCCCCGGCGCGCCGCTCGTCGGCGGGTTCACCGCCGTCTTCCCCGGCGCGGACGGCTCGGCGGTCGGCCTGCGCCGGCACGGCGACGCGCTCACCTGCTGGCACCGCAGCGGCCGGCTGTTCGCCACCACCCCGGACGGCACCGCGCTGCTCGCCAACCTGCGGGTCACGACCGGGTCATGACCCGGCCCCGAGGTAGCGGCCGAGCAGCCCGTCCGCCGTCAGCATGGCCACGCCGCGCTCGGTGAGCCGGCGCTGCCAGCCGTCCAGGGCGGCGGCCAGCTCCGCGGTGCCGCCGGCCGCCCGCACCTGCCGGACCACGCCCGTGATCCGGGCCAGCGGGTAGCCGCCGCGCCGCAGCAGGTGGGCGAGTTCGGCGTCGCGCAGGTCGGGGGAGCGGTAGAGCCGGTGCCCGGTGGCCCGGTCGCGCGCCGGGGTCAGCACCCCGGCGGTCTCCCAGGCCCGCAGGGTCGCCGGGGTGAGGCCGAGGCGGTGCGCCAACTCGCCGATGCTGTGCGGGCGTCGGTCGTCGGACCGGTCCGGCGCGGGTGCCGCCCGCCCGGTCAGGTGGCCGACCGCCTCGCGGACGGCGGCCAGCGTCTCCCGGTCGCGCAGCAGCCGGGCGTGGCCCCGGTCGACGGCGGTCAGCGCCTCGTCGAGCCGGTCCGCGTGCACGGCGGTCATCACCTCGCCCGCCGTCGCGTGCCCGTACGCCGCGACGAGTGCGAGGTGGGCGCGCAGCGCGGCCGCGTGCCGCTCGGTGTAGATCCGGTAGCCGCCGGCCGTGCGGGCGGCGGGCGGCAGGAAGCCGTCCCGCTCGTAGTTGCGCACGGCCTGGGTCGAGATGCCGTGCTCGCGGGCGAGGTCGGCCGGGCGCATCAAAACCCCCGTTTGAGACTTCTTGGACAGAAAAACGGGCTGGGACCGAAAAAGTCTCAACCGAGCCTTCAAGGATACGCTTGAGGTCCATGAACCGGGACTTCCACCACCTCCATGACCTCCTCACCCCCGACTGCGGCGTGCTGGCACTCGGCGAGCCCACCCACCAGGAGCCCGCCTTCGGGTGGATCCGCAACGAACTCCTGTTCCACCTCGCCGAGCGGGGCTTCCGGTCGGTCGCCCTGGAGACCGACCGGATCGCCGCCCTCGCCGTCGACGACTTCGTCCGGCACGGCACCGGGACCCTGGACGCGGTGATGGCGACGGGCTTCAGCCACGGCTTCGGGGAACTCGACGCCAACCGGAGCCTCGTCGCCCGGCTGCGCGCGCACAACGCGCAGCGGCCGCCCGCCGAGCGGGTGGCCTTCCACGGCTTCGACGCGCCGACCGAGAACACCACCGCCCCCAGCCCCCGCCGCTACCTCGAACACGCCCGCGACTACCTGCGGTCGGACCTCGACGTGGCCGCGCTCACCGGCCCCGACGAGCGCTGGCACCGCACCGAGGCGATCCTCGATGCGGCCGCCTCGCCCGGCGCCTCGTCCGAGGCGCAGCGGCTGCGCGTCCTCGCCGACGACCTGCTGAACCAGCTGCACGAACGCGCGCCCGGCCTGATCGCGGCCGGCTCGTACACCGCATGGGTCCGGGCCCGCGCCCACCTGACCACCTGCCTCGGGCTGTTGCGCTACCACGCCCAGGCGGCCGTCCCCGGCCTGGAGCAGGGCACCCGGATCTCCCGGCTGCTCGCCAGCCGGGACACGCTGATGGCCCGCAACCTGCTGGAGATCCGCGAGGTCGAGGCCCGGCGCGGGCCCACCCTGGTGTTCGCCCACAACGAGCACCTGAAGCGGTCCCCGAGCGCCTGGTCACTGGGGGAGCTGCGCACGGACTGGACGGGCGCCGGCATGATCCTCGAACCGCTGCTCGCCGAGCGGTACGTCCTGGTGGCCGGCAGCCTGGGGCGCAGCCCGGCCCTCGACCTGCCCGAACCGGCCCCCGGCACCTTCGAGGCGGCGCTGCAACGCGTGGTCTCCGGCTGGGAGTTGACAGATCCGGCGGCGGCCGGGCGGACCGGTGCCCGCCGCACCGACACCCTCCCGCGCCAGGGCTACTTCCCGCTCGACCGGGAGCTCCTGGACGGCGCCGACGCGCTGCTGCACGTCGCGGACGGTGCGGCCGTGGCGCGGGCGCTCGGCTGACGTCCGCCCGGTCGGCTGACGTCCGCCCGACCGGCTGACGTCAGCCGACCGGCCCGAGGACCCTAGCCGAGCCGGATGCGTCGGATCAGCTGGTCGCGGTGGTCGCGGAGCCGGAGGCGCAGGGGACTCGCCGCCGCGACCGGCGTGGCCGGGGTCTTCGGCGGCCGGGGCCCGTGGCGGCCGGTCAGCTCCCACCACACCACCTCCGGATCCGCCCTGGACCGGACGGCCCAGAAGATCTCCAACCGGTCGGCGTGCGGCCCGAGTCGGGCGTTGTCCTCCGCGTCGGGCAGCAGGCGGAGCCCGGACCACCGCGGCGAGGCCACCGCCAGCGGCCTGCCGTCGCCCCGGCCGTAGCCGAGATAGGCGACCCAGCACGAGGTGCCGAAGTGCAGCAGGTAGCCGACGGACTGCTCCAGCACGTCCGCCACCGCCTCGCCGTCGGCCGCCTCCCAGACGGCCTCGTGCGGGGAGTCGCAGTCGTCGGCCATGCAGACGCTCGCGCGCGTCAGTACGACTCTCATGCCGACCACCCTAACCGATTATCGTCAAAATGACGAGAATAAAGAACTCGCCTGCGCAGCAAAGGAGTCCCCCGTCACCCACCCCCTCATCCGATCGCGACCACCCGCGCCCAGGCCGGCGGCGCGTCCGGCCGGTAGTCCGGGTCGTGCTCCCGCACCCGCTGCGGCCGGGCGAACAGGCCGACCACCGTCCGGCAGGGCGGCCGTGCCTCCGGCCACGGGGTCTGCCCGTCGGTCAGCACCACCACGGCGTCCGGCGCCGGACGGGCCCGCAGCGCCGCCGCGAAGCCCGTCCGCAGGTCCGTCCCGCCACCGCCGACCAGCTCGATGCCCGCACTCGCGCACACCTGCTGGACGGACTGCGCGGCCGCGTCGCAGGAGACCACCGACACCTGGTCCCGGCGGCCGCCGACCGCCCGGTCGATCGCCGCGACCTCCAGCAGCGCGCTGCCCAGCTCCGCGTCCGAGACCGACCCCGAGGTGTCGACCACCACCGCCACCCGGGGCGGGCGGCGCCGCAGGCTCGGCAGCACCACGCCCGGCAGCCCGGCCGAGCGCCGGGCCGGCCGGCCGTAGCTGTAGTCGTCCCCCGCCCCCGCGCCGGCCAGCGCCGACCGCAGCGCCGCCCCCAGCAGCTCCCGCCACCGCTGCGGCGGGTGGACCACCTCCTCGGCCCAGCGCCGCCAGCCCCGCGGGGTGTCGCCCGGGCTGGCCCGGATGCCCTCGGCGACCCGGAAGCGCACCGCGTCCCGCTCCTGCGGACTGAGGCCGTGCGCGCCGTCCGGGCCCAGCTCCCACGGCCGCGCCAGCCCGTCCGCGCCGCTGCCGCAGTCCAGCCAGGCGAGCAGCGGGTCGGTCGGGTCGAACTGCCACTCCCGCAGGTAGTCCTCCATCAGCCGCCCCTCGGGCAGGTTTAGCCGGGACGGGAAGACGGCGCCGCTCGGCGTCGCCAGGCCGTCGCCGTACACGTCGTCGTTGATCTCGCAGTCGGCGGCGATGTTCATCCGCAGCCGGACCCCCGGGCCCTCCAGGCCGAGCCGGCGCGCCAGCCGGTCGCCGCGCCCGTGGTGGTCGCGCAGCAGGTGCGACACCTCGTGCACCCACACCCCGGCCAGCTCCTCCACCGGGGTGCGGTCGACGAACACCGGCGAGGCGTAGCAGCGCCAGTGCACGTCGACGGCCATCGTCGGCACCCGCCGGGACTCGACCAGGTGCAGCGCGAACAGCGCGGTCGCCAGGTACGGGCGGGCCCGGGTCGCCAGCAGCCGGGCGGCGTACAGCTTCCCGACGTCCAGCGGCTTCCCGGCGTCCACCGGCTTACCGCCGTCCAGCCCCCGGGCGCTCACCGGCGGCCCCGCGCCGGACGGGCGACGGCGGCGGCCGCGAGGTCGGCCCGGCGGGACAGCGCCACCGCCGGGGCCAGCCGCTCGATCGCCGCCGGCACCTCCCAGTCCTCCCGGCGCAGCGCCGCCAGCGTGGTCGCCGGGACGACCAGCAGATCCGGCGCGCCCGTCTCCAACGCCCGCACCAGCAGCGCCCACGCCGCGTCCCACCGCGCCCGCTGCGGCCGGCTGCGCACCGCCGCCACCACCGCGTCCAGCACCGCCTGGCGCAGGTCCCCGCGCTCGGGCAGCGCCGCGCCCGCCGGATCCGCCAGCAGGTCCTCCGGATCCGGCAGGTCCATCCGGTCCATGTGGGCCATCAGCTCCAGCCCCGGGCCGTCCCCGACCGTGCCCCGCACCAGCAGCGACAGCACCTCCCGGGAGGAGCCGGCCGCCGTCGCGAAGGCGACCAGCCGCAGCGTCATGTCCCAGCTGCGCGGCGACGGCCAGGCGCCACCGCGCCGGGTCTCGCCGCTCGGCAGCCGGTGCACCAGCTCGGGGCGGACCGCCAGCAAGCCGCACACCGCGCGCCGGGCCAGCGCGACCGCGCCCGCCAGCGCGTCCGGGGCGAGCCACGGCAGGGTGGCCACCGGCCAGGTGCCGCCCAGCCCGCGCACCACCACCTCGTGGTCGTGCACCCACGACAGGTGGACGAACCGGTTCGCCAGCGGCGGGCTCAGCTCCCACCCGTCGGCGGCCGAGGCCCGCGGGTTCGCGGCGGCCACGATCCGTACGCCCGGCGGCAGTCGCAGCGCGCCGATGCGCCGCTCCAGGACCAGCCGCAGCAGCGCGGCCTGCACGGCGGGCGGCGCGGTGGACAGCTCGTCCAGGAACAGCAGGCCGCGCCCGGCCCGGACCAGCCGCACCGCCCAGTCCGGCGGCGCCAGCGGCACGCCCTGCCGCGCAGGGTCGTCGCCGACGACCGGCAGCCCGGAGAAGTCCGAGGGCTCGTGGACGCTGGCGATCACCGTGGTCAGCGGCAGCTCCAGGGCGGCGGCGAGCTGGTTGAGCGCGGCGGTCTTGCCGATGCCCGGCTCGCCCCACAGCAGGACGGGCAGGTCGGCGGCGACGGCCAGGGTCAGCGCCTCCAGCTGGGTGTCGGGGCGTGCTTCGGTGTCGAACTCGCCGAGCAGGCCGAGGAGTCGGTCGGCGACGTCGAGACGGGCGGCGGGGTGCGTGGGTGTGGACGCGGGCATGGGTGATCACCTCGTGGCGTAAGGGACGTCAGGGGAGCGAGCGGCAGGGGAGTGAGGAAGGAGGAAGGGGCGCTTCAGCGCGGGAGGGTCTGGCGTGGGTGCGAGCGGTGGTCCTTCGGCCGGCGGCGCAGCGCGACGCCGGCCGGCCCCGGCGTGGCCAGGCCGGCGCGGTAGGTCTCGTACCGGCCGCGCCGTTCCTCGATCGCGGCCAGGGCGTCCCGCAGCGGGCCCTCGCGCAGCCGTGCCCGCGGGCCGAGCACGGCCTCGACCGCCGCGAGCGCGCCGTCCACGTCGCCGTGGTCCAACCGCTCGCGCAGGCCCGCGAGTTCGTGCGGACGGCGGTGCGCCCGCTCGACGGCCTGAAGGCAGGGCAGCGGGGTGCCCGACAGGGCGATCAGCAGTTCCTCGCGGCGCAGCTCCGCGGGGTCGTGGTCGAGCGGGGTGAGCACCCCGTCGACCAGGCCGATCCGGTGAACTGCCCCCCGGCAGTCCACCAGTTCCGGCCCGCCCGGGCCGTGTGGTCGGCCGGGCCCGCGCGCGTGCCCGGGGGCCAAGGCCCGTGCCACCAGCGGGTGCAGGGACTCCGGCCCGAGCGTGCCGGACCGCAGCAGCGCGAGGTCGGGCGGCACCCAGGTCGCCGCGTCGGGCAGCAGCGGCAGGCCGCGGGCCTGCGCGGCCTCGCCGACCGGACGGACCGCCCCGGCCCCGGCCGCGCCGGGTTCCAGCAGCAGCATCCGCCGGCGCCCGAGCCGCACCGCGACCGGCCCGCCCGGGCGCCCCTCGGCGCGCAGCAGCAGCTCGGCCTCGGCGGCCCACCGGTCGACCGCAAAGGGCCGAGCGGTCGGCTCGACCTCCGCCGCCGACAGACCCGTTGGGCCTCCGGCGCCGGCCCGGACCGCGAACTCCCCGCTGCGCCCGGCGTCCCACAGGTGCCGGTGCAGGTCGAAGCGGAAGCGCCGACTCGGGTGCGGGTGCGGGTGCGGCGAACCGCCGTCCACGGAACGGTCCCAGAGCGCGAGGCCGATCCGCTGCCCGAAGTCCGCCCAGGCGGGCGGCGTCCGGGCCACCAGCACCACCGGGCGCTCACCCGGGTAGCGGGCCAGCGGCACGGTCAGCCCCGGCCGCAGCAGCCCGTCCGGGGCGGTCCGCGGCAGGTGCCAGCGCAGCAAGTCCGGTGCGAGACGGTGCAGATCGGCCAGCAGCCGGTCGGCGAGCTCGCGGCCGTGGGCGCGGACGACGTCCCGGATCCGGAAGTCGAGGTCCACGCGGGCGGCGGTACAGGCCCCGACCCAGTCGCCGGACAGGCGGCGGTCGGTGGCGGTCTCGATCAGGGCGGGCGATACGGCGAACTCGCGTACGTGCCGCCAGAAGGAGAGGTGGGAGGTGTCCCCGTGCGCGGTGTGAGTGGCCATCAGCACTCACCTTGCGCGGACGGGACCCCCAATCTGAGAACATCGTGAGTGGTCATCGCCGGGGAGCATAGCCCCTGGCGCGGCCCGTCCGCCAGGCCGTTCCCCGCAGGCCCCGGGGCCAAAGGCCCGCCCGAACCTCACCGGGGGAGCACCGGAGGAGCGCCGGAGGAGTGCCGGCGGAACGCCGGAGAATCGGACGACCGGGCCCGTCCGAACCGCCAACACCCCTGCCGAATGGCCGATTTCAGCCCCCGCGGCGACGCGGGCGCTCGCGGCGCGGGCCCACCGCCGCGCACACTGTCCGTACCCGGAAAGCACCGACCGCAGGGGGTGGCCATGGCCGTACGAGCAGGCAGGCGCAAGGCAGGGCGAAGGCTCCGGACGGCGATCGGCGCGCTCGCCGTCGCCCTCGCGGCGGGAACGGCGGTGGGCCTGCCCGCGGCGGAGGCGGAGGCGGCGGGCGGCAAGGTCGTCTACCTGACCTTCGACGACGGCCCCAGCACCGCCTACACCCCGAAGGTCCTCGCCCTCCTCGACCGCTACGGCGTGCGCGCCACCTTCTTCGAGATCGGCCAGAACGTCTCCGCCCACCCCGGCCTGACCGGCCAGGTCGCCCGGCGGGGCCACAGTGTGCAGAACCACTCCTGGTCCCATCCGGACCTGCGCAAACTCTCCGGCTCCGCCTTCGCCTCCCAGGTGGGCGACACCGACCGGGCGATCCGCGCGCAGACCGGCCGCACCCCGTCCTGCCTGCGCCCGCCGTACGGCGCCGTCAACGCGACCGTGCGCTCCCGGGCCGCCGCCGCGGGCAAGCAGGTCGTGCTCTGGTCGGTGGACCCGCAGGACTGGGCGCGCCCCGGCACGGCGGCGATCCAGTCACGGGTGCTGCGCGCCGTCCGCCCGGGATCGGTGATCCTGCTGCACGACGGCGGCGGCGACCGCAGCCAGACCGTCGCCGCGCTGCCGACGATCCTGTCCACCCTGAAGGCGCGCGGCTACACCTTCGCCGTCCTCTGCGGCTGACCCGCCCGGCCGGCTCCGGGCAACGCGAAGGGGCGGGGTACGGCAGCTGCCGTACCCCGCCCCTTCGCGGAGTCTCACGTGCCCGACGTGCGGGGCGGCCGGGTCAGTTGAGGGCTGCGAGGGCGGCCTCGTAGTTCGGCTCGTCGGCGATCTCGCCGACCAGCTCGGTGTGCAGGACGGTGTCGTTCTCGTCGAGGACGACGACGGCACGGGCGGTCAGACCGGCGAGCGGGCCGTTCGCGATCGCGACGCCGTAGGTGTTGTGGAAGTCGCGGCCGCGCAGGGTGGAGAGGGTCTTGACGTTTTCCAGGCCCTCGGCGCCGCAGAAGCGGGCCTGCGCGAACGGCAGGTCGGCCGAGATGCACAGCACCACGGTGTTGTCCAGCGTGGAGGCCTTCGAGTTGAAGGCGCGCACCGAGCTGGCGCAGGTGGGGGTGTCGATGCTCGGGAAGATGTTCAGGACCTTGCGCTTGCCCGCGAAGTCCTTCAGCGAGGTGTCCGCGAGGCCCTCGCCGACCAGGGTGAACGCGGGGGCCTGGCTCCCGGCGGCGGGCAGCGAGCCGCCGATCTCGATGGGGTTCCCCTTCAGCGTGACCTGAGCCATGAACTCTCTCCTACCAGCATCGGTAAACGGGCGCGGCGATTGCCAGCCGCCGCCGATCCTACCGTCCGCCGTGCCCGCCCGGGGGCGGCTCGGGTTCCGTCCGCCGCGGCGCACGGGAAACGTCACGGACGGGAAACGTGACGGACGGGAAACACGGCGCACGGGAAACGCGAGGGAGGGGAAACGCGGCGCGCGGGAAGACGGGACGCACGGGAAAGGAGTGCACGGATCCGGCCGCGCGGCCGCTGACCTGGCAGGCCCCTAAACGGCACGACCGTGCGGCGTCCTGCTCTTCGCCGTTCCTGGTCCTGTTCCTGCCAGGCGAGCGGAATAGCGTTGTGACCTCGGAGCCGACGCTGTAAACACTTTCCAATGACGTTACTCGCTTACATCGCCTGCGGAGCGGCCCCGGCGGCCGCCGTCGATCGTCTGCCGACCGTGCCGGTCCGGCGGGCGCGAAGAGGCGTGCGCAGATCCTGACCCCGACCGCCGCGAGGCCGGCCGAGGGTGGGCCCCGAGCCCCAGTCGACCGTCCACCGCCCGGAATTCACCGCCACCCGTCCCTCGACCAGGAATCCACTCATGACATCCTCCACCTCCATCGGCCGTCGTCCCACCGTGACGTCATGAACGCGCGGGAACCCGGACTCCGGGAACAACGGAAGGCACGGGTCCGACGCTCCATCCAGGACCACGCACTGGCACTGTTCGTCGAGCGCGGCTTCGACGGGACCACCGTCGCGGACGTCGCGCGCGCGGCGGAGGTGTCCTCCGTGACGGTCTTCCGGCACTTCCCGACCAAGGAAGACCTCGTCTTCAGCGGCGAGTTCGACCCCGTGCTGGCCCAGCGGGCCGCGGCACGCCCGGTGGCCGAGGGGCCGATGCGGCGGATCGCCGGCGCCCTGGTGGAGAGCATGCAGGACGCCACCGAGGCGCAGCGGCGGATGCTGCTCACCCGCACCCGCCTGGGAAACGTCACCCCCGCGCTGCGGGCCCGGAACCTGCACAACCACTACCTCATCCAGCGGGCCTTCGTCGAGGCGCTGCGCAGCGAAGGGGCCGGCCCGGAGGAGGAGTTCCGGCTGACCGTGGCCGCCGGCGCCTGTCTGGCCGCCGCCGGGGCGGCGCTCGTCCACTGGGCGGAGGAGTACGGGGTGTCGGACCCGGTCGAGCTGGTCGACCGCGCCCTGGCCATCGTCACGGCCGGCGCGGACTCCGTGGACGGCGCCCCGGCGTAGCCGCGGCGGGCCGGACGGCGCCCGGCCGCGGCCGCCGGTCTCAGGCGTACCGCTCGAACAGGGCCTGCAGGTAGTCCTCCAGGCGGCCCGTCAGCAGCTCCGGGGTGAGGTCGGTGCGCCCGAGCCCCCGCCACGGCACGGCGACCTTCTCCGCGTCCGGCGCGAACGCGAGCGCGTCCAGCGCCCGCCAGTACAGGTGGTCGCCGGGCGCCTCGCTCAGCCGGCCGCCGGCCCGCTCGTAGCGGTCGGCGACGGCCATCCCGGCCTCGACGCCGTGCAGCAGGGCCAGCGCGGTGGCGCAGTGCGCGACGTCCAGGTCGGCCGGGCCCCAGGAGGTCTCCACCCAGTCGACGACCCCGCTGACCGCCAACTCCTCGCCGGAGCCGGTGAACAGCACGTTGCCCGGGTGGAAGTCGCGGTGCAGGAAGCAGGCCCGGTGGGCTGGCGCCGCGCGGTCGATCGCCGCGATCGCACGGCGCCACAGGTCGGGCCGCGCCGTCCGTTCGGGCACCGCGACCCGCTCCGGCGCCGTCCACGCCTGCCAGGCCCGCGGACGCTGCCCCGCCGGCACCTCCAGCGCGTGCACGGCCGCCAACTGCCCTGCCAGCAGGGTGATCCGGCGGTCGACGTCGCCGTCCTCGGCGAGTCGCACGGTGCCCGGCAGCAGCGTCATCACCAGCGACGGGTGGTCGCAGAACTCGCCGGTCGCGTCCACCGCGCGCAGCCGCGCCGTGGGCATCCCGCTCGGCTCCAACTGCCGCAGCACCTGCGCCTCGCGGCCCAGCATGCCCGCGGCGTGGCGCAGGTAGAACGGCTTGACGAAGGAGCGCAGCACCAGCGCGTACCCGGGCCCGGCCGGGCCGTCGTCGCCGTCGCCGTCGCTCTCGACGTCCAGGCGCCGCATCCGGGACGTCCACCCGCCGTGGAGCGTACGGGTCCCGGCGATCCGCTCCCCGGGTGCGAGCAGGCCCTCCACCCAGCGGCGGGTGGCGCCCCACTCCTCGTGCTCCTCGGCGGGCTCCACGGCAGGTCCGTCGGTGCGCTTCTCGGTCACGACCGCCACCCTACGCCTGCCCTCCCCGCTCCTCCGAGGTGTATCGACGTTTCGACAGCGGCCTCGGGGTGGGGCCGACCGGCGACGGTCGGACCGGGCCTCAGCGGACGCCCGTGCCGGGTGAGTTGAGCGCGGTCGGTGCGGCTGCCGCTGCGCGGGCGACGGGGCGGCGCGAGGGCCCGCGACGGGGCTCAGTCGGCCTTCGGCCGGTCCCGCAGCCGGCGGATCTGGGCCTGGCCGAGGTCGTGCGCCCGCCTCATGTGCTCGGTGATGACCTCCAACTCCTGGTCGCTGTGCCCGTCGAGGAGTTCGTGCCAGGCGTGGCCGAGGTCGTTCCACACCGCCGTGACGCGGGCGAGGCGCTCGGGCACCGGGCTGACCAGCACGCGCCGGCGGTCCTGCGGGTCGGGCGCGCGGACGACGTAGCCGTCGCGTTCGAGCCGGTCGACGAGTCGGGTCGCGGAGCCGGTGGTGAGCCCGGTCAGGTCGGCGATCTGCTTGACGGTGAGCGGGGCGGGGTCGGCGGTGAGCAGGCTGAGGCACTGCACGTCGGTGGGGTGGAGCCCGAGGTGGTCGGCGACGGCCTGGTTGAGCAGGACGTAGGAGGCCAGGTAACGGCGGGACTCCCTCGACAACTCCTCCTGCAGGCGGGCCCGGTGCCGGTCGGCCATCTGGATCACACTCCCGAAACAAGCTGCGTGACGCAGCGATCTCCACTATTCTCCTGCGTGGCGCAGTTGATGTGCCACGCAGTTATTCTATTCGGGAGAGACCATGCTGACCATTGCCGTCACCGGAGCCACCGGAGCCCAGGGCGGATCCACCGCCCGCGCCCTGCTGGCCGCCGGCCACCAAGTGCGAGCCCTCACCCGCGCCCCCCGCTCACCCGCCGCTGACGCCCTGCGCCGCCTCGGCGCCGACGTGCGGCACGCCGACTTCGACGACCGCCCGTCTCTCCGGGCCGCCCTCGCCGGGGCGGACTCCCTGTTCGCCGTCACGACCCCGTTCGGCACCGACACGGACACCGAAACCCGCCAGGGCGTACGGCTGATCGACGCCGCGGCCGACGCCCGGCTCGGACACGTCGTCCTCACCTCGGCCGCGCACGCCGACCGCGACACCCGCATCCCGCACTACGAGAGCAAGCACCGGGTCGAGCAGCACCTGCGCGCGGCCGGACTGCCCTGGACGGTGATCGGCCCGGCCGCCTTCATGGACAACTACACCGAAGGCTGGACCCTGGAAGGCCTGCGCGCCGGTACCTTCGCCTGGCCCATGCCCGCCGACCGGCCGCTCACGCTCATCCCCGCCACCGACATCGGCGCCTTCGCCGCCCTCGTCCTTCAGCGCCGCGACGACTTCGCCGGCCACCGCCTCGACATCGCCTCCGACGAGCTCACCGCCGAGCAGACGGCCCGCGTCCTCGCCACCGCCACCGGCGGCCCGATCGCCCACCGCGAGGTCCCGCTCGCCCACGTGCGCGCCCGCTCCGCCGACCTCGCGGCCATGTTCGCGTACTTCACCACCGTCGGCCTCGACGTCGACGTCGCCGGACTGCGCCGCGACTTCCCCGAGGTCGGCTGGCACCGCTTCGCCGACTGGGCCGTCGCCCAGGACTGGCCCGCCCTCCTGTGACCCCCGCTCGCTCTCGTACGGAAGGAACCCGCCCGTGAGCCCGCAGCAGCCCGCGTCGCTCACCCCCTGAGCGCCCCGGGCGGCGCGGCGCCGCCCCGGCCGCCCGTCAGAGGGCCGAGGGCCTCGACGAGCGTGCCGGCCGTCCAGCGCGGTGCGGCGCCGGGGCGGCTGGCCAGGTAGCCGACGGTGCGCCAGGGGCCCCAGCCGTGGACGCGGGTGAGCGCGGTGGCGATGGTGCCGAGGTAGGCGGGGGCGGGCGGGTTCAGGCGGGGCGCCGCTTCGGCGAGGGTCCAGGGGGCGGTGAAGGTGAGCAGGGGGCGCCCGTCCAGGTCGCCCGGGTGGAGGAGGGTCTCGTAGCGCCCGGGGCCGAGGAATGCGGTTGCGCGGGCGGGGCGGCGGGTGGTGGTGTGTCCGGGCGCTGCCCGAACCGTACCGGGGTGCGCTGCGGCTGACGCCCTGGGGAGAGCGCATGGACATCGTCCCGTTGGTGCCGGTGACCACCGGTCGGCTGGTGCTGCGCCCGTTCGCGGCAGGGGACACGGAGGACCTGTTCGCGTACCAGCGGCTGGAGTCGGTCGCGCGCTACCTCTACCGGAAGCCGTATTCGCGCGAGCAGTGCGAGGACCTGGTGGCCCGACGGGCGGCCTGCACCTCCTGGGGCGACGACGGGGACGTCCTGGCGTTGGCGATCTGCCGACGCGACCTGCCGGGAGTGATCGGAGAAGTGGTCCTGAAGGTCGCGTCGGCGCACGCCCGGCAGGCCGAGATCGGCTGGTCGCTGCACCCCGACCACGAAGGCCGCGGCTACGCGACGGAGGCGGCCTCGGCCCTGGCGGCACTGGCCTTCGACACCTTGGCCGTCCACCGCCTCTTCGCCCGCCTCGACGTGGAGAACACCGGATCGGCCAGGGTGTGCGAGCGCCTCGGCATGCGCCGCGAGGCCCACCTGGTCGAGAACGACCTGAACGGCGACCAGTGGGGCAGCGAATACGTCTATGCCGCCCTCGCCCGCGACTTGAAGCGCTGACCGGCCGGTACCGGGCTGCGCGGACGGGCCCTGCTCGCAGCGTGGGCCGTTGCGCCGTGCGGTAGGTTGCGCGGCCCCGTTCCACGGCTGATCCCGCCGGAGGACTGCACACTCCTCACGATGAACCCCAAGGCGGCCGGCACAGCTCCGCGGGGCTTCAGGAGGGCCCGCGTGGCACCACGAGCCCACACTTTTGAACACGTTCACATTGCGGCTAGACTCGCCCCGAGCGACATCGAGGGGGGATTCCGGTGAAGATCGTGCTGCCCGGAGGTACCGGGCACGTGGGCAGGCTCCTGGAACACGAGTGGAGCGCGGCCGGTCACGAGGTCACCGTGCTGACCAGGGGCCCGGGCGGCGGACGGCGGGTCCACTGGGACGGGCGGAGCCTGGGTTCCTGGGCGGAGACCATCGACGGCAGTGACGTGGTGGTCAACCTCGCCGGGCGCAGCGTCGACTGCCGCTACACGGCGGCGAACCTGCGGTCGATGATGGACTCGCGCGTGGACTCCACCCGGGCCGTGGGCGAGGCGATCGCGGCCGCGGCGCGCCCGCCCCGGCTCTGGCTCCAGATGAGCACCGCCACCATCTACGCCCACACCGTCGACGCGCCCAACGACGAGGCCGACGGCCTGCTGGGCGGCGCCGAGCCGGACGTCCCGCGGTACTGGGCCTACAGCGTCGAGATCGCCAAGGCCTGGGAGCGGGCACAGGAGCAGGCCGCCACCCCGCACACGCGCAAGGTGGCGCTGCGCACCGCGATGGTGATGAGCCCCGGCCGCGGCGGCGCCTTCGACCTGATGCTGCGGATGGCGCGGCTGGGGCTGGGGGGACCGGTGGCGGGCGGCGGCCAGTACGTGTCCTGGATCCACGGGCGTGACCTCGTGCGCTGCCTGGACTTCCTGACCGTCCGGGAGGATCTGGACGGTCCGGTCAACATCACGGCCCCCGAACCGCTGCCGTACCGGGACTTCATGCGGGCGATCCGGGCGGCGTGGGGCGTGCCGGTGGGTCTGCCGGCGACCCGGTGGATGGCCGAGCTCGGCGCGTTCGCCCTGCGCTCGGACACCGAGCTGCTGCTCAAGAGCCGCCGGGTCGTTCCCGGCCGGCTCCTGGACGCGGGCTTCGCCTTCGAGCACGCCCGCTGGCCCGAAGCGGCCGCTGACCTGGTCCGACGCATCCGCGCCGCGTAGGCCGGCGCCGCGTTGGCCCGCGCCGCGTTGGCCGGCGCCGCGTTGGCCCCGTTCCCGGCCCGGGCGAGCTCAGCGGGCCGGGAACGGGGCCGCCCACGGTTCCTCGTCCAGGACGAGTCCGTTGGCCAGGTAGCTGATGGTCCGGTACCAGCCGGCCAGCACGAGGAACTCCAGCAGCTGGGCCTCCTCGTAGTGGTCGGACAGGGCGCTCCACGCCGCGGGCGAGAGGTGGGCGGTCTCGTGCAACTCGTCGACCGCGTGGAGCAGCGCCGCATGCCGCGGCAGCCAGCGGGCACCGGCCGTGGGGTCGGCGTCGGCGGTCGCGCGGAGCTGCTCGGCGCTGAGCCCGGCCTGCTCGGAGAAGGCCGCGGCGTGCACCCCCCATTCGTAGGAGCAGCCGGCGCGGGCGGTCGCCCGGGCGATGACGATCTCGCGATCCGGGTCGGGGAGGAGCCCGTGGCCCAGCAGTCCGGCGCCCAGGGCGAACATCCGGGAGGCCAGTTCCGGGTGCCGGTGCAGCACCCGGAACAGCGCGATGGGCTCGTGCGTCACGCCGGGCGGCATCCACCGGCGGAGCGCGTGGTCGATCTCTGCGGAGTACGGCGGTTCGAGCGGGGCGATGCGCGGCATGTGCCTCTCCCTTGCTTCTCTTTTAGAAGCACTATGCTGCTTCGAGAAGCGAAGCGCAAGGAGTGGACATGAACGCCAGAACGCCACAGCCCGGCGTACCCGTGCGGGGCTCCGAGTCGGGCCGCCCGGTCATGGCCGCACTCGACCTGCTCGGGCGGCGCTGGACCCTGCGCATCCTGTGGGAGCTGAACCAGGCCCCGGCGGGCTTCCGCGAGTTGCAGCGCCGCTGCGAGCGCATGTCCTCCAGCGTGCTCACCACCCGGCTCGGCGAACTGACCGACGCCCGCCTGCTCGCCCTGCACGACGACGGCTACCACCTCACCCGACTCGGCCTCGACCTCGTCGACGCGCTCGGCCCGCTGAACGCCTGGAGCCGGCGATGGGCACGCGAGACCGACGCCGACCCGGGCACCGGATCGCCGTAGCCGTGACCACGTGCCCACGTGACCGCCGAGCCGGTCACCGGCTGTCGGTCACTGCGTCCTGTCGTCGTCGAGTCCGGCGATGACCCTGATGTCCGCTTCGGACATGTCCAGGACCGGGGCGATGAGGCGGGCGTGCAGCGGCTCCGGGTTGTCTCCGCCGCGGAGCATGTGGATGGTGGACATCGACAGCCCGGCGGTCCTGGCCATGTCCCTGACCGGGATTCCGCGCAGGTCCATCAGTCCGGTGAGCATCCGTCCGAACGGATGCGGCTCCGACCGCCCGACAGGGGCAACGGCCGGGCCGATGACGACGTCACCGATCTTGGCCTGGAAGCGGATCAGCCGGTCGCCCGTGAACCCGACCTTCGCGACGAACGGCAGGCGCTCGCCGTTGCCGGAGGCGACCGTTCCCGGGATCGACACCTCGACGAACCGCTCGGCGGGATCGCAGCGGTGATTCCCGGTCTCCACGGGGGTTCCCGGCTCGACGCGGTCGACCTTCCAGTCGCGGTTCCACCACGGGAGGTCCTGCAGCACCTCGTTGAAGAAGGGCGCCAGGACAGTGATGTCCACCGGGTCCGGAGGATTCTTCTGGCCCACCCAAATGACGCCGGGCCAGTACGTCAGTGCCGCGATCACGTCCGTCGTCAGCGCGCGGTTGGCAGTCTCCATGGCCTCACTCTCCCACCGGCCGACAGAGCGATCTCCCGCGACCGGGCGGACGTCGTCCGATGCGTCACCGGCTTCCCGGCGGTCGCTGACGAGTTCACCGGCCAGGCCCGAGGACGGGCGAAGCCTTGCGGGCGACGCCTGTTGATCATTATCGTCGGCTGTGCGGTTCCGGGGCCGAGGTGGGCGCGGCCGCGGAGCCGGGGGGCGCCATGGATGCACGGTCGGCCGCCGCACTCCTCGCGGGGGTGGCACTCCTCTTTCTCGCGCTCGCCGGCCGGGAGTTCAGCAGACGGAAGGTCCTGTACCGGCGGGGCGTGGTTGTCGAGGGCACGTGTACGAGCCAGTACATCGAGGACAACATGGACGTCTCGACGATCGCCTACTCCCACAGGGGCCGGGAATACACGTTCACGACCTCCACGCCCACCAGCGAGCAGGCCGTGCGGGTCGGTCTGTGCTACCCCGTCCGCTACGACCCCGAGCATCCGCGGCGGGCAGCCCTGGAAGGCCGCGGCCGCTGGGACTTCATGGGCGGCGTCATGCTCGCGACGGTCTTTCTGGCCGTTGCCGCTCTCGTCCTGTTCGGCTGACACCGCTCCGTCCTCCTGGTTGCCGTCTTCCCCCGGTTCGGCCGGTCGGTCGCAGCGGACAAGCCGTTGATGACGTGCCCGGACTTGCGGTCGGTCAGAAGATCAGTGCCCTGACGATATGCCGTTGTCTCGGATTAAACGCTGTCAGTAGGGTGTTGACTGCATCGTGCGCTGAACATCCGGCGCCGCTTCATTGGAGGGGACTATGACCACCCGAATGACCAGGGGATTAGCTGTCGCGCTGCTGACCTTGACCGGAGCCGCCGTGGCGGGCCCGGCCGTGGCCGCCGTGCCGCAGGGCGCGCCCGTCGCCTCGACGGTGTGCGCGGACTCCTGCGACCAGTCCTCGGTGTTCTCCGAGGTATACAAGGACCGGACGATCTTGATCACCGCCGACGACGGCGAGTCCTCGTTGTGTGACCACGTCCTCATCGACGGCGTCGCGCTGTCGGTGCACCGCCTGGCCGGCGGCGGCTACTACAGTCTCGTGAACGCCTACCAGAGCTTCCCGACGCTGCGCGCCACCGCTGAGGCCGCCGTCGACAGCCTGCACGGCGCGGGCCTCAACCCGACACCCTGCACGGACTGACCCTCTTGCACGGCGGGCGCCGCCCCCGGCGCGCCGGGGGCGGCGCCCGCTGGTAGCTGCCGACGGTTCAGCCGCCCGGCACAGTCGGGAAGCGCGGCGCCCAGGTCCTCCTGGTACGGCACGACATATCTGCCCGAGCTCTCTGGGAGGCGCTACTGATGCACCCGAGTGTTGCCCGACTGACCGGGATTCTGCCGCAGCACCCTGGAGCCGGCGATCCCATCGACTGGGACGAGGCGGCCCGCAGGTGGGGCACTCCGTTTCCGGCGGACTACCGAGACTTCGTCGCCGTCTACGGTGGTGGGTCGATCAATCGCTCGTTCTCCATAGGGCTGCCACTGGAGGTCGCACGGGGTTCTCGCGGCCCCCTGCACTTTGAGGAGTTGGTCGAGTGCGGGTACGAGCTGCTCGATCTGGACCCCACGGACGGCCCACACCTGAAGGGGAGGATCTCGTGGGCGGTGGACTGCAGCGCCAACCAGGCGTTCTGGGACACCACGGATCCGGATCCCGACAGGTGGACCACCCTCGTACTCACCCGCGATGGTGACTGGGTCGATTACGACTGCGGCATGGTCGACTTCCTCGTCGGGTTCCTGACCGGCGAGATCAGTCCTCAACCTATGGGCATGTTCTCCCCCGACCAGCCGGTCTTCCTGAACTGGCGGGAGGAACGACGCCTTGAGGAGGCGGGCATCAACCCCTGGCCTCATCTCTGACCGAGCGTCAACTTGGGCTCTGGTCCTCGTCGAGTGGTCAGCCGGCGGGTTGCTTTCGGTGGGGGCTCGTTGTGTTCAGAGGACGTTGGAGAGGAACGTTCGCAGCCGTGGGCTGGCTGGTGTGTCGAGGAGGGCTTCGGGTGGGCCGGATTCGACGATGATGCCGTTGTCCATGAAGGCGATGGTGTCGGCGGCCTCGCGGGCGAAGCCTATTTCGTGGGTGACCACCACCATGGTCATGCCCGCGTGGCCGAGGTCGGCCATCAACGCCAGGACGCCGTTGACCAGTTCCGGGTCGAGTGCGGAGGTGGCCTCGTCGAAGAGCATGATCTGGGGTGCCATCGCCAGGGCGCGGGCGATCGCGGCTCGTTGTTGTTGCCCGCCCGAGAGCTGTTCCGGGCGTGCGTCGGCTTTGTGTCGGAGCCCGACCAGGTCGAGTTGTCGGTGGGCGGTCTCGGTTGCCTCCTGGGGGGAGAGGCGTTTCAGTTTGCGCAGGGGGAGCGTGATGTTGCGCAGGATGCTCATGTGCGGGAAGAGGTTGAAGTGCTGGAACACCATGCCGACTTGCCGGCGCAGGAGGTCGGGGTCGCGTCGTAGCACGCTCTCGCCGTCCAGGAGGATGTCGCCGCGATCGGGTTCGACCAGTCGGTTGATCGTCCGTAGCAGCGTGGACTTGCCGGAGCCGGACGGTCCGATCACGCAGAGCGTGTGCCCCCGTGGGACGTCCAGGTCCACGCCGCGCAGAACGGGGTTGCCGCCCAGGGTCAGGTGGAGGTCGCGGGTCGCCAGGCTGACGGGGGAGAACGCGCTGGTGGTGGTGGGGGTGGGGTGCTCGTCAGGCACGGGTCGCTCCTTCGGGCACGGTGTCGGGCGCGCTCTTCGGCAGCGGCTCGGGCAGGGGCGCGCCGGTTGTCCTCTCGACGGTTCTGGGGCCGCGTCGTAGGCGCCGGTCGATGATGTTGACCAGGTGTGTCAGCGGCACGGTGAGCAGGAGGTAGAACAGGCCGGCGATGACCAGCGCGGACTCGTTGCCGGTGGTGGCGGCGGAGTCCTGGCCGATGCGGAACAGGTCGCGTTGTTCGGCGGTGAGCCCGAGGAAGTAGATCAGGCTGGAGTCCTTGATCAGCGCGATGAGCTGGTTGACCCAGGCCGGCAGGACGCGTCTGATGCCGAGGGGGACGATGATCAGCCGCATGGCGGAGGCGTACGGGAAGCCGAGGGCGCGTGCGGCTTCCAGCTGGCCGGCCTCCACGCTCTGGATGCCCGAGCGGAAGATCTCACCGAAGTAGGCGGCGGCGATCAGTGAGAGCGCGAGGATCCCCAGCGGGAAGGGGTTCGGCCCCCAGATCGTCAGCCCCTGCGGGGCCAGCCCCACGCCGATCAGCAGGATGGTCACCGCGGCGGGGAGGCCGCGGAACACATCGGTGTAGAGGCGGGCCGGCCACCGCAGCCAGCGGGCCCTGGAGATCCCGGCCACGGCCAGTGGCAGGCCCAGCAGCGTGCCGATGACGGCCGATGTCACCGAGAGGATCAGCGTGTTGGGCACGCCGGTCGTGAGCAGGTCGGGGATCGCCGCACGCATCGATTCCCAGTCGAAGAACGTCTTCGCCAGCGTGCCCAGCTGGTCCACGTCGGTCTCCTGTCCGGTCTGTTACGGGAACGGTCACAAGGTCAGGGCGTCGCCGACGCGCCGGCCGTCTGCGACGGGGCGCTCGTGGCCGTCACCGGCGGGTAGTCGACGGTTCCGCTGCCGGGCTTGAAACCGTCCGGCACGGGCCGGCCCGGGTAGTACTGCTCCTGGAGGCGGGTCCAGGTGCCGTCCTTGATCACCTCGTCGAGGGCCTTGTTCAGTGCGGCGAGCAGCTGGGGGTGGTCCTGTGCGACGGCGAAGGCGGTCGGCGCGGGGCTGAGCTGCTTCTGGACGAGGACCACCTTGCCGCCGCTGTCGTTGGCGCTCTTCTCGCCGATCTCGGCCGGTGAGATCCAGGCCTCGGCGGTTCCGGTCTTGAGCTGGTTGAGCGCGCCGTTGTAGTCGGGGACCCGTACGGGGTTGAGGTTGTGCTTGGTGGCGTAGTCGTCCTGGACGGTTCCCTGCACGACCACGACCCGCTTGCCGGTCAGCTGGTCGAAGCCGGTGACGGGCGAGCCGGCGGGGACGTCGAGCCCGAAGTAGCCGAAGTCGTACCCGTTGGTGAAGGCGACCGTCTTCTTGCGGGCTTCGGTGACGGTGATGGACGAACTGCCCACGTCGAACTTGCGGTTGGCGACCTGGGACAGCAGGGCCGAGAAGTCGGTCGAGGCGAACTGCGCCTTGAGGCCGGCCTTGGCGGCGACGGCGGTGAACAGGTCGTTGTCGAAGCCGGTGAACTTGCCGTCCTTGAGATAGACGTTCGGGGGAGCGTCGGAGAGCGTGCCGACGTGGATCGTCCCCGGCTCGGCGAGCTGGTAGGGGTTGTCGGCGGAGGCGGTCCCCGACGACGTGCTGCCGCACGCGGTGAGCGGCGCGAGGCAGACGAGGGCGGCAAGGGCGGTGACGAGGACCCGACGCGGGCGCATGGAGGCTCCAAACAGGCGGTGGTGACGGGAGGTTGGTGGTGGAGAGGGGTGGCAGCGGAATATTGACCACATCAATATGCGCTCGTGATCATTGCCGTGGAGTTGCACCGGCATGAAACCTCCCGGGGGCCGGTATCCGGCTGCGATACTGGCGGGCATGGCAACGCCGGGCCCGAGCGAGGCAGGACCGTCGCCCGAGGCGGCGGCCGTGGGCGCCGCGATCCGCCGGCGGCGCAGAGCCCTCGGGATCCGGATGGTGGACCTGGCCGAGGCCGCCGGGTTGTCCCAGCCGTTCCTCAGCCAGCTGGAGCGGGGCCTCGCCGCGCCGAGTCTGGGCTCGATCTACCGGATCGCGGAGTCCCTGGACTGTGCTCCGGGTGCGTTCCTGCGGCCACGGTCCGGATCAGGTCGGGTCGCGCACGAGTGCGATCCGCGGTTCGTCCGCGTCACCGGGAGCGGTGGTCGGGCGGTGGAGGTGCTGGTCCCCGGCGGCCGGGGCGGCGCCATGGAGGTCTACCGGCGACACTTCGTTCCCGGCGAGCCCGAATGCGGGTGGTTCGAGCACCCGGGCGAGGACTTCCTCTACGTTCTGGAGGGTGAGGTCATCCTCGAACTGCGGGGCGAGCGGCCGGTGTTGGTACAGCAGGGGCAGAGCGCGTACCACCGGGGCGACATCCCGCACCGCTGCCGCCCGGCCGGTGGTGAGGCGCGAACGTTGCTCGTCGTTGCGCCGGGATGTCATGCGTGAGCCGCCGCCGGACGCGCGAACGTGGAGCGCGTTGACGCCGGCGGTGGAGTCCGGCTAGCTTCCACGGCATGCAGCAGCGCCCCATCGCCCTGACGACTCGCGGTCACATCGACCTTCTGCGGGTCTGTTCCGCTGCCTGTCGTTCCTGCTGAGCGTCTCCCTCGGCCGAGGGCCCTGCTTCGTCCGACCGACCGGCCTGGCGGTTGGCGACGCGTGCGCACGTGCCGGCCGCCGGCCGCCGGCGGTGCCGCCCTCGACGGCCCCTCGGTGACATTCGGGCGCAACTCCAACCTGCCCTCAGCCGGCGGTAGTTGAGGTCGTTCCTGTCCTTCCTGCGGGCGTGCGGGGTCGTCCTGCCGAGGAGATGCCGTGGCCGTCGAAGCCGACGACCTGGCTCCGCCCGCCTCCGCCCGCCTCCGCCCGTCGTCGCCCCCGCGACCTGTTCCTCTCCATCAACAGCCCTGATCTGCTTCGGATTTCATGTGAGGATCGCCATGCGCAAGAGCATCTGGACCCTTCGATCGCTGACCGTCACGGTCATCGCCGCAATCGCCGGCACGCTGCCGGTGAGCGGCGCAACGGCGGCGGCACCGGGCAGCCCGCCGCTGCCGCCGGTGACCGTCCTCACCGACAAGCCGGGGGCCGGCGGCGGGGACATCTTCGTCTCACCGAACTCGGCCACCGGCCAGTACGCCAACGGCGTCGAGATCCTGAGTCCCGACGGCAAGCAGGTCGTCTGGTCGCACGCGGTTCCGGCCGGCCAGGAGGCCGCCGACTTCCGGAAGCAGACCTACCGGGGCAAGCCCGTGCTGACCTGGTGGCAGGGGACCGGCCTCGGCGGGCTCGCCAAGGGCGTCAACTACATCTACGACGACCAGTACCGGAAGATCGGCGAGGTCAGGGCCGGGAACGGCTACTCCGCAGACGGCCACGAGTTCCTGATCACGCCCCGCAACACCGCGCTCATCCTCGCCTACACCGAATCCACCGCCGACCTCACCTCCATCGGCGGCCCCGCGAACCAGAAGGTGATCAACGGGATCGTGCAGGAGGTCGACATCCGTACGGGCAAGGTCCTGTTCGAGTGGAACAGCGCCGACCACGTGCCGTACACGCAGAGCGAGCAGCCGCTGCCCTCCTCGGCGAGCACGCCGTGGGACTGGTTCCACATCAACGCCGTCAAGCCGGACGGCGAGGGGAAGTTGCTCATCGACGCACGCAACACGTGGACCACGTACGAGGTGTCGCGGCACACCGGCCAGATCCTCTGGCAACTCGGTGGCAAGGCCAGCTCGTTCAAGCTGACCGCCGCACCGGGTCAGGTGCTGAACAGTGACGGAAAGATCTTCGCCTGGCAGCACGACCCGCAGCCGCTCGGGAACGGCCTGTACACCTTCTTCGACAACGAAGCCGCGGGCAGGGCGAACACCGGATCCGGAACGGTCTCCGAACTGCCGTACAGCCGTGTGGTCACCGTGCGCCTGGACTTCAGGACGCACGAGGCGACCCTGGTGAGCTCCGCCGATCAGCCCACCAAGCTCAGCGCCTCCTCGCAGGGCAACGCGCAGACGCTGCGCAACGGTGACCTCGTCGTCGGCTGGGGATCGCTGCCCTACGTCTCCGAGTTCAGCCGCTCCGGCGAGCTGCTGTTCGACGCTCGGTTCCCCGCGGGGGTGAACAGCTACCGGGCCTACCGGTTCGACTGGAAGTAGCCGTCTCGGGGCGTCGTCGGCCCGGCCATCGGATGTGCGGGTGGGGGCCACTGTCGGGTGGGCGGGCCGAAGCGGTCGGGGTGCGGGGTCCACGGGTGGGGGTGTGGGTGGGTCAGGTGGTGGCGGGCAGGGGGTAGTGGGGGAGGGCGATGTCGTCGGCTTTGGCGAACTGGGCGGCGATCAGGGGGCGCAGGGGCCAGCGGCCCATCCAGCGGGTGGTGGCGGCGCGCAGGCCGATCATGGTGGCGCTGTGGGGGGCGTAGCCCTTGAGGCCGCCGGGGGGCAGTTGCTGGGCGCGGGTGACGTAGGGGCGCATCTGCTGTTCGTAGCGGGGGTAGGCGAGGCGGAAGTCGCCGTGGGCGGCGGCGAGTTCGCCGGCGAGCAGGTAGGCGCCGACGAGGGCGAGGCTGGTGCCGAGGCCTGTGAGCGGGCTGGGGCTGTAGCCAGCGTCGCCGAGCAGGGCGATGCGTCCGTGGGTGTAGTGGTCGAGGTGGATCTGGCCGAAGGAGTCGAAGGAGAAGTCGGTGGCTTCGCGCATGCCGGCCAGCAGGCGGTCGGTGTGCCAGCCGGCGCCGGTGAAGCGCTCGGTGAGCAGGCGGCGTTGGGCGGCGGTGTCGCGGCGGTCCAGGTCCAGGGGCGGTGAGCGGAAGCCGAGGGAGGCTTTGACCTCGCCGGGTGTGCGGGCGCCGCGGACGGCGGCGACCAGGGCGCCGGGGGCGTTGTACATGAGGAACCAGCCGTTCGCTTCGGCGGCGAGGTCGTGGTCGTGGACGGTGAACCAGGCGTGATAGCCGCCCAAGGGGCGGTAGTGGTCCTGTTCGCGGGGGAAGGCCAGGCGCCGTACGGCGGAGTGCAGTCCGTCCGCGCCCACGACCAGGGCGAAGCGGCGGGCGGGGGCGTTCTCGAAGCGGACGGTGACGCCGTCCTCGTCCTGGTCGAGGGCGGTGACGGTGTCGTCCCAGAGGTACTCGACGCCGTCGGTGGCGGCCTCGCGCAGCAGTTCGGCCAGGTCGCCGCGCAGGACCTCGATCTCGGAGACGATGCCCTCGCCGCCGAACAGTTCGACGGGGACGGTGGCGCGCCGACGTCCGCGGTGGTCGACCAGGGCGACGCCGCGTTCGGCGACCGCCAGGGCGCGGGCGTGTTCGAGCAGGCCCATGCGTTCGACGACGGTGCGTCCGGCACCGCGCAGGTCCACGCTCTGGCCGCCGGGGCGCGGGGCGCGGGCGCGTTCGACGACGACGGGGTTGAAGCCGTGCCGGCGTAGCCAGTAGGCGAGGGCAGGGCCGGCGATGCCGGCACCGGAGATCAGGATGTCGGTGGTGCCCTGGGGGATCGGTGTGTTTTCCATGCCACGAACCGTACGCCGTACGCATGGCTTCAACAAGCCCTGTTCTGCGGTTTTTTGACATTGCCGCACTAGTGCACTAGGGCGGTTCGAGGCCCGGCCGCCCCGGGTCGGGGCGGGGTGGAGCGGGGTGGTGGGCGGTATTCGTGCAGGCCCGGGGGTGAGGCGTGCCGCCCCTGGTGCACTAGTGCACCAGGGGGTCGGGGGCGGGGGCTAGCGGCCCGTCAGTGTCTCGCGCAGGAAGCCGGTGAGCAGTTCGGTGGTGTGCGCGGGGCGTTCGAGGTTGGGGAGGTGGCCGGCCCAGGGCAGTTCCAGGTGCCGGGCGTCGGCCAGCAACCGCGGCAGCTCGGCGGCGATCTGCCGGAAGTCGGGCAGGTCATGGGCACCGGCGACGGCCAGGGTGGGCGCGGTGATGCGGGCGAGGTCGACTTCCTCCGGGATGGGGCCGATGGAAGCGTCCCACTGCACCTGGAAGTTGTGGCGTTGCATGCGGCGTACTGCTTCGCGGGTGGCCTCGTCGGCCTCGGGGCCCAGCCAGGTGTCGACGTTGAGTTCGACGGCGCCTTCCAGGTCTCCGGCCTCGATCAGTTCGTCCTCGCGGGCGCCGAAGGCGCGCAGGGTCTCGCTGGGCTGGTGGCCGGGCATGCCCGCGCCGAGCAGTGCCAGTGCGGTGACGGCTTCGGGGCGTTGTGCGGCGACGGTCAGTGCGATGCGTCCGCCGTAGGAGGCGCCGATCAGCGCGGCGGAGCCGATGTCCAGGTGGCCCATCAGCTCCAGTACGTCGGCGGCGGGGCTGTAGGGGGCGTCGGCGAGGGGGGTCTGTCCGAAGCCGCGGAAGTCGCAGCGCACGACCCTGTGGCCGGTCTCCAGGAGGGCCTGCCACTGGCTGTCCCACATTCGTCGGTCGCACACCGAGGAGTGGAGCAGCACGACGGCGGGGCCGGATCCTGATACGTCGTGAGAGATGATCATCGGCGGATCGTAGACGGACCAGGGGACGTGGGCCAACAGGAGATCGGAGGGGTGGCTTCCGTGGCGGCTTGGGTGGTGTGTTGCGTGAGGGTTGTCAGGGCGCTGGCCGGGTTGGGGGCGTGGGGGTGGTGGGGCTGAGGGTGCGGAGGAGGTCGGCGCCGAGGATGTGGCCGGTGGTGGATTCGTCGTCCAGTTCGTAGTCGTCGTACCAGTCGGACGGGGCTTCGGGGTGGGGGCCGCTGACTGCGACGCGGCCTGCGCCGTAGGACGTGACGACGGCTGCTGCCCGGTTGTTGGTGTAGCGGGCGAGGACGTCCACGTCGGGGCCCTGGACGTCGAAGTACGGGCCGTCCTGGAAGTACATGCGCCGGTTCTGGCCGCGCCAGGTGATGTCGATGAGGTGGTCGTGTTCGTCGGTGATGCTGGCGCCGGGTGTGCGGACGTACTGCCCGGAGTCGCCGGGTAGGAGGTCGTAGCCGGGGTCGCCGGCGAGGTAGCCGCCCATGCACAGACCCAGGTAGTGGCCGCCGGCGCGGACGAAGTCGCGTACGAGGTCGGGGGTGAAGCCCGTTTCGTGTTGCAGCAGGCGCCAGGCGGTGCTTACTTCCTGCCCGTTGGTGCCGCCGGGTTGTACGTACAGTGCGGCTCCGGTGAGGGCGTCCGGACCGAAGTGCAGTTGCTCGTGGGTTCCGATGTAGCGCACGTCGTAGCCTTCGTGCTCCAGCATGGCCCGGGCGGCCTCCGCGCAGCCGTCACAGGCCGCCGGTCCCCGGTAGACCACCGCCAGCGGGCGGCCCGCGGCGGGTGCCGGTGGCGTGCCGGTCACCGTGTCCGCACTGCCGCCACCCGTGGTGGCCGTCGCGGTGGCAGCGGCCCTGCCGCCGTCGTCCTCGCGCGACCCGCCGGCCGTACAGGCGGACATCGCCAGTACCGCCATCGCCACTGTCAGGGCCCCCGCCGCCCGTCGCCGGCCCTTGCCCACCCCTGCCACCTTCGCGCTCGCCCTCGCTCTCGCCCCGTCTGCCGCCACGACGCTACGGCCCGCCATGCCCCGCGCGCACATCGACCCCCCGAACGGGTGAGTCCGCAGGGCCCGCCTTGACGGACCGCGGATCCCCTCGGGCCCGGGGCCGGTTCGGTCTGGTCCGGCTCGGCACACCGGGGGCCGTGTCGCTCAGCGAACTTCTCACTCCTGGAGGGGACTTGTGCGCGAATGGTGGACGTGTCGAAGCGGATCACGGCAGGTGGTCGGCCGGCGACGAACTGTGACGGGCGGTGGTGTGGGGGTGCGGGCCGGCTTCGGCGCGCCGGGTGGGCCGGGGTGTGGAACGGTGGAGGTCGCGAGGGTTTCGCGTCCCTCACACGTCCCGCGGAAGGAGTGGCCATGTCGTCCAAGCGTCGCCGCAAGAAGAAGGCCCGGGCCCGGCGCGGGGCCAACCACGGCCGCCGGCCGCAGTGCTGACCCGCCCCTGAACGGCCGGCCCTGAGCAGGTTCCGAACGCCCCGCCCGCGCGTCGCGGCGGGGCGCTCGGGCGCGTGCGCGGGCCGGGGCCGGCCCCAGGCCGGCCGCCGGGCCCTCGGGCCGCGTCTACCGGTGCCTTCGGCGGCCGCCACGACAACGCGGGGGTCAGGGTGGTGGTTTGCGGTGTGCGGTGTCGTGTTTGGCGATGATTTTGATGAGTTCGTTGACGGTGTCGAGTCCTTCTGGGGACAGTTCGATGGCTCGTAGTGCGAGTGAGTGGATTCCGGTGTCGCGCAGTGCTCCGAGGAGGGCGAGTTCGTTGGCGATTTCGGTGCTTTGGTGTTCGTCGAAGAAGTAGGCGGGTGGTACTTGGAAGAATTGTGCGAGTGCTTCGAGGTGGCGTTTGGTCGGGTTGTCCCGCCGTCCGGTGCGTAGTTGCCACAGGTAGGTGGTGGAGAAGGTTTCGCCGGTTGCTTCCCGGCAGGCTCGCGCGACTTCTTCGTTGGTGTACTGCTCGCGGTCGGGGCGGCGGACGGTGTGGAACAGTGCTTCGATCCTGGTGGCGAGCGGGCCCGGCGCCGCGGTCTGGCCGCTCGCACCGGCCCGCGTCTGCGCGGCCTGTGTCGGCGCCTGTGTCTGGGTGGCTTGTGTCTGTGCGGCCGTGCCCGCCTGGGCGGTCGTGTGCGTGCGCGCGGTCGTGCTCGCTGTCGTGTCCTCGTGTGCCGTCACCGGTCGGATCCCCGTCTTGCCTGGCTTTGCCATGCGCTACCTTCCTCGCCCCGTTCCGGCCCCTCGGCCCCCCTGGCCGCCGTGCTCCGGTCCTACGGGGTGGACCGGGTCACGTCACGATAGCCCAGCCGTGTCAGCTGGTGTGGATGTCGAAGGCCACGATGATCCACGCTAGTTGACCCTTGTGGTGTCGGCTGACATTCTGGGACGAACGAGCGCGCGAACGCGGCTGATGGCGCGTCAGGTTGTGGCGTGCGGGTCGCGTAGTCCCGCATCGCGCACCGGCCCGACTGCGGACGGCGGGCCGGTCCGTGGGGGCTCGTTGATCGCGCCCGGGTGGGTGGCCCCGAGTGGCCGAACCCCGCCTGGCATGCCACCGCAAAGAGGGGGGCGTCGGTGGGGCAGTTGGCACCACGTGCTCCCGCCCGGCGTCATGCCGTCTCGCTGGCTTTCCTGTGGCAGGGTGCCGGCGTGCCTGTCGGCTGTGTCCTGGCCCTGTTCCTGGGCATCGTCCTGGCCCGGACCGGTGTGGCCGGGTGCCTGGGGGCTGTCCCCGCTCTCCTGGTCTCCGCCGGCGTGGTCCTGGCCGCCGCGGTGCCCGTGCCCTTCGGGTTCTGGCTGCGCACCGGCCCGCGCGGTCTCACCGTGGTACGGGCGTTCGTTCCGCGCCGCTACCCCTGGCACCGGGTGCGTTCCCTGGCCATGGACACCGGGGCCGATCCCGGGTCCGGGGCCACCCGTCTCGTCCTGCACCTGCGCCTGGCCCCCCGCCACTCCGGGCATTCCGGGCACTCCGAGTGTCATGAGGGCCACGAGCATCCCGAGTGTCACGAGCGTCCCGAGTGCTCCCGTGCCGCCCGCCGGCCCCGTGCCGTCCGCCGTCCGGGTCCTGTCCTCGGTGTCCTGGCCATCACCGCGGGCGGTCTGCCCCGCGGTACCGAACCCGCCCGCCTCGCGGAACTTCTTGACCTTCTGCGCCGCCACGGCGTCCCGCTGGAGGATCGTCGTTACGCCGACCGTGTGCTCACCGCCCACGGTTACCCGCCCCTGGCCCGCTCCGCAGTCGGCGGCGACGCCCTGTCCCCGCCGGCCCGGGCCGCCACCGCCCGCCCCGGGGCCCGCTGACCCCCGCCCAGCCCCCCGCCGGTCCGCCTGCCCGCTGGCCGGGGTTGCCTGTGGGGCGGG
Source organism: Kitasatospora sp. NPDC094028 (assembly GCF_049543595.1). Taxonomy (NCBI): domain Bacteria; kingdom Bacillati; phylum Actinomycetota; class Actinomycetes; order Kitasatosporales; family Streptomycetaceae; genus Kitasatospora; species Kitasatospora sp. NPDC094028. Next base: position 62,361 of record NZ_JBMVFA010000038.1, read on the forward strand.
TGGGGGGTGGGTGTTGGCCTGGGTTGGGCGTCAGGTGTTTGTTCCTTCGCTGGCCGGCGAGGGTGAGTAGGGGTTCCTGCTGTCTCCGGATGTTGATCTGGACATCCGTATCGCTGATGTCGTCGTGCTCTTGGGCGGTTGGGATGTCACCGACGTGGTCCTGGTCGGTCGGGCACGGTTGCGCCGGGATGGTCGTATCGGGCGCGGCGCGGCCAGTGAGGTCCGGGGCCGGATCGCGTGTCTCGTCTGTGTCGATGCGTTGGTCCCGGCCGACGGTGGGACCGCGGTGGACGTCATACGGGGCGAGGCCCAGTGGTTGATCGACGCAGCGGCCGTCTGCGACGCCCCCCGGGGCGGATCCCGCCGGTGCTGGAAATGCCCGCGCCCGTGGGTCTGTTCGGCGTGACCGGCCCGGCAGGCACCGCGTGGCTGCGCACTGTGGTGTCGGGTGAGTCGGTGCTCTGCTTCCTGCTTCCTGCTTCCTGCGGCCTGTCCGGCTGGACAGTCCGGTCGTTGACGCGATCTGCCGGACGCGTATCCATTGCGTCGTCGGCGTGGTTGGGGACGTCACGCGCGGCCCGGTTCGGGTGGTGCAGCCCATTGGCGCTGCGTCGCAGGGGTGGGAGTTGCACGGTGGCGATGACTGCGTGGTCACTGTGCCGGAGGTACTCGCCGACCTGCTGTTGAAGGCCGGCTGACCAGTTGCCCGGTGCGCAGGGGCGTTGCCCGGTTGCCCGTTTGCGCTGCCGGCGTCTTCGCGGTGTCGTGCCCGTGCCCGTGCCCGTGCCGGCGCCCGTGCCCGCACCCGTGCGCCCGTGCCCGTGCCGGCGCCCGTGCCCGTGCCGGCGCCCGTGCCGGTGCCGGCGCCCGTGCGCCCGTGCCCGCGTGGGTGTTTGTGGTCGGTTCGTGTGGTGGGGCCGGTTCTTCTGGTTGTGGGTCCCGTGTGTGTCTACGTATGTGTTGCCGATGCGTGACGGATTCGGTGGCGGTCCTGGGCGCTCTACGGTCGGGGACATCACCTCACGACTTTTCAGGGAGTTTCCCGATGACTGCTTATGCCGTCGCTCAGGTCCACGCCGTGACGCCCGGTCCCGAGATCCTTGAGTATCTGCGGCGTATCGACGAGACCCTGGATCCTTTTGGTGGCCGTTTCCTTGTCCATGGCGGTGACCGTCTGGACACGGTTGAGGGCTCGTGGGGTGCGCTGGGACTGATCCTCATCGAGTTCCCGGACCATGACAGTGCCCTGGCCTGGTGGAACTCGCCCGCTTATCGGGAGATCGCGCCGCTGCGTACCCGGCACATGCGTGCGGACATCGTGTTGGCGCAGGGGGTGCCGGACGGTTATCGGGCGGCCGATCATCTGGCCAAGCTCTGACACCGGCCCGCCACGGCCCGCCTTCCCGCCCGGCCCGCCTTCCCGCCCGCCCTGCCGGCTGGCCCGCCCGCCCGGCCCGCCTTCCCGCCCGCCCTGCCGGCTGGCCCGCCCGCCCGGCCCGCCTTCCCGCCCGCCCGCCTGCCTGGCCCGCCCGCCCTGCCGGCCTTCCCGCCCGGCCCGCCTTCCCGCCCGCCCGGCTGCCTGGCCCGCCCGCCCTGCCGGCCTTCCCGCCCGGCCCGCCTTCCCGCCCGCCCGCCTGCCTGGCCCGCCCGCCCGGCTGCCTGGCCCGCCCGGCTGCCTGGCCCGCCCGGCTCGGCCCGGCCCGCCGTGGTCACGGTCATGGCCGCGGTTTGGGCTGTGGCCGGGTCGGGTGGCGGGTGCGGTCACGGTTTCGGTTTCGGGTTCGGTTGGTTCAGGTGGGTGCGCCACCAGGTCACGGTTGTGGTGATCTGTTCGTTGAGGGGGGTCGCCCGTGCTCCGAATGTGGTTTCGTAGGCGGAGCTGTCCATGATGAAGGGGCTGTCGAACTGGTAGCGGACTTCGCGTAGTTCGCGTAGCAGTGGTGAGAACAGTCCGGCTGTGGCCAGGACGGCGCGGGGCAGGCGGCGCACGGTGACCGGTGTGGTGGCGGTTTCGGTGGTGAGGAGGTCGAGCATCGTGCGTAGCGACGTGGCGGGGGCGGTGGGTGTGTGCCAGGCCCGTCCCCATGCCTGCTCGTGGCCGGCGGTTTCGACCAGTGTGCGGGCGACGTCGGGCAGGTAGGTCCAGCTGTGGGGGGCGTGCGGGTCGCCCAGGGCCGTCACCGACCGGTTTCCCTTGAGCAGTTCGGGTATGACGCGTGCGGCGAGGTGGCCGCCGGTGGTGACGCCGGGGCCGAAGAAGTCCGAGGCCCGTACTTCCACCGCGCGGATGCGTCCGGCCTCGTGCAGTGCCAGTGCGTGTTGCCATCCGGCCGCGCGTGCGCGTCCTTTGACGCCGGTCGCGGCCGGTGGCAGGTCTTCGGTGATCGGGCCGGTGACGGGGCCGTAGCCGTACAGGTTGCCGAGCATCACCAGGACCGCGCCGCTGGCTTCGGCCGCCGTGCACAGTGCCTGGGTCAGTGCCGGCCACTGGGTGCCCCACTGGGTCAGTGGCGGGGCCGCGCAGCCGTGGATCGCCACCGCTCCGCGTGCGGCGCCCGTCAGGGCGTCGGCGTCGCGCGCGTCCAGGGCCACGTGTTCCACACTGCCGTGGGAGCGGCCTCCGTTGCGGGTCACCACCCGTACCTCGTGTCCCCGCTCGGCCAGCAGGCGGGCGGTGGCGGCCCCGGCGGGCCCGTGTCCGACGACCAGATGAAAACTCACCCGCCCCACCCTAGAAGGCCCCCGCACCCGCGCCCGAGCCGGGCCCCGAGCCTGGTCCCGGTCCCGAGCTCACCCCCGAGCCGGGCCCCGCGCTCACCCCCGAGCCGGGCCCCGGCCTCGTGCCCGGCCCCGCGCCTGTGCCCGGCCCCCGGCCCCTGCCGGGCCCGCGCCGGGCCCCCGGTCGCGTACGGCCGGGCGGGGGTGCGGGGCCCGGCGCGGTGACTGGCGGGGGCCTGGCAGGGCTGGCGGGCGGAAGCGTGGCGGGCGGTGGTGATCGGGTGTTCGGGTGTTTCGGGGTGGGTGGTGTGTACCGCCCGCAGCGAGTCCTCGTTCTTGTTCTCGTTGTGCAGGTCCGGGTGGGATGGCGCGCTGTGCCCGGTGACCGTGGGGGCTGCCGGGGTGGCCTCGAACGCGTGGTGCCGTCGTTGCTGTTCCTCGTTGTCCGCGGCTCGTCCCCTTCCTTGTCCGGGCGGGGCGGTCCCGTGTGTGGTTCGGCCTGGGCCGGGCGTTGTGCCAGGATGCCCCCTGTCCCGTTTCCGCATTGCTTCGAGGAGTTTTCCGTGGCCGGCGCCCGGTTCGCCATCCTGCACACCACGGCGGGTCCGATCCGTCTGGAGCTGTTCGCGTTCCACGCGCCCAGGACGGTCCGTAACTTCGTCGAACTCGCCGAGGGCTCCCGTGAGTACACCGACCCGCGTACCGGTGGGGCCGGCAGCGGCCCGTTCTACGACGGCACGGCGTTCCACCGGGTGGTGGCGGGTTTCATGATCCAGGGCGGTGACCCGACCGGTACCGGCACGGGCGGGCCCGGCTACGCCTTCGCCGACGAGTTCCATCCGGAGCTGTTCTTCACCAGGCCGTACCTGCTGGCGATGGCCAACAGCGGCCCGGGTACGAACGGTTCGCAGTTCTTCATCACGCTCGCCACTGCGACCCACCTCAACCGCCGGCACACCATTTTCGGGCAGGTCGCCGACGCCGCGTCCAGGGCCGTCGTCGACGCGATCGCCGTGGTCCCCGTGGACGGGCAGCGCCCGGTGCGGGACGTGGTGATCACCTCCGTCGAGATCACCCACTCCTGACGCCGTGGGCGACGGACCGGGTGACGGACCGGGCGACGGGGCGGCGGGCGACGGCGCGGCGTGGTCCTTTCCGCCGTGCCCGGTGCGTGGTGTGCACGCGCGGTACGTGCGTCAGGGCGGCTGCCCCGGCGATGTGGCGGTCACCACCGTCGACTTCGAACCGTGGGAGGAGGGCCTGCACCTGGAGGTCGCCGCCGGCGCCACCGTCCTGGGCGATCCCTTCCCCGGCGACCTGGAACGCTTCCACGCCGCCCTCGCCGAGGGCGTGCGCGCCGAACTCGCCGAGCAACTGCCCGGCGTGCCGCTCGCGTTGGCACTGGTGGTGCACCACACCGCTGTCCACGACATCGACACCCGCGAGCACTCCTACCGGATGGCCGGGCGCCTGGCCGCACGCGAGGCCCTCGACGCCCTCGACGCCCTCGACGCCCTGGACGGCCTCGCGGCCGTGGACGGCCGGGCACCCGCCCGTACGGCCGAACACCCGCGCCGACCCGGGAACTGACGACAGCCCCCGGCCGGGCCCGGGCGGGCCGGCACGTGGCACCGCAACGCCCTCAAGGACGCACAACTCGCCCTCACCGGCGGCGACTTCACCACCAACGCCCACGCCCACCCCACCCCCTACCTGCACCCCACCCGTGGCTGCACCCCACCCGGCGTTGCGCCGTACCCGCTACCCCGCCCCACCCATGGCTGTGCCGCACCCAGCGTTGCGCCCGGCGTTGCGCCCCATCTGCGGCCGCACCCGGCGCCGCGCCGTACCCGTGGCTGCGCCCCACCTGCGGCCGCGCCCGGCGCCGCGCCGTACCCGTGGCTGCGCCGCGCCCGGTGTTGCGCCCCACCCGGCGTTGCGCCCCACCTGCGGCTGCGCCCCACCCGGCGTTGCGCCCCACCTGCGGCTGCGCCGCACCCGGCGTTGCGCCCCACCCGGCGTTGCGCCGTACCCGTGGCTGCGCCGCGCCCGGCGTTGCGCCGTACCCGTGGCTGCGCCGCGCCCGGCGTTGCGCCGTACCCGGCGTTGCGCCCCACCCGGCGTTGCGCCGTACCCGTGGCTGCGCCGCGCCCGGCGTTGCGCCCCATCTGCGGCTGCACCCCACCCGTGGCGCGCGCTGCGCCCCATCTGCGGCTGCGCCCCATCTGCGGCTGCGCCGCACCTGCGGCCGCGCCCGGCGTTGCGCCCCACCCGTGGCTGCGCCGTACCCGCTACCCCCACCCCACCCGTGGCTGCGCCGCACCGTGGCTGCGCTGTGCCCGTGGCTGCGTCGCACCCGCTGCGCCGCCCCACGTGTGGCTGTGCTGTACCTGGTGTGCGGTGGTGTGCGGGGTGTCGGGGGGCGGGGTTGGGGGGTGGGGGTCCGGTGGGGGGTGGCGGGGCTGTTGCGGGGTTGGTGGCCTGTCGCTGCCCGCAGGTGCGCGGTGGTCCGGCGGCCCGGCGGCCCGGCGGCCCGGCGGCCCGGCGGTCCGGTGGTCGGGTGGTGCGGTGGTGCGGTGGTGCGGTGGTGCGGCGGCGCGACGGTCGGGTGGTCCGGCGGCCCGGTGGTCGGGTGGTCGGGTGGTCGGGTGGTCGGGTGGTCGGGTGGTCGGGTGGTCGGGTGGTCGGGTGGTCTGGTGGTTCGGTGGTGTGGTGGCTTGGTGGTGCGGCCGGGTGTGGGTGTGGTGATGCCGCCCGTTGGGGTGCGGGCGGCGTCACGGGGGCTGGTTGTCGGTCAGGTGCAGTTGGTGAAGGTGGGGCTGGTGTTGGTGATGTAGAGGGTGGGGCCGGTGTTGGGGTCGGAGGTGACGGGGACGGTGATGGTGTCGTCGGCGGTCCAGGGGATGCCGTGGGTGTCGAAGGTCCAGGTGCCGGTGACCTTGCGGGCGATGAGGGCCAGTGTGACCCAGCCGTACTGCTGTGGCGGGACGGTGACGGTGACGCTGTTGTTGACGCTGCGGGAGCCGCGCCATTCGTTGGTGAAGCTCAGGGACGAGCCGATGGTCGCGGTCAGCGGGGTCCCGCCGCCGGCGGTGATGCTGGAGTTCAGGCCGGAGCCGATGCTGTTGGACCAGCCGCTCTCGTCGGTGACCGAGAAGTTCTGGGCGACGGCGCCGCTGGTGTTGTTGAACCAGACGGAGGACACGCATGAGCGGGGCAGTGGTGTGGCCGGGGCTTCGGAGGTGACGGCCCACGAGCAGGAGGAGGTGTCCTTCTCGCATTGTTTGGCGGCGTGGTCGATGGCGAGGTTGCGGGCGGCGAGGGGGAAGCCGGTGGACCACTGCTGGTTGGCGGTGGTGTTGCAGTTGTACTGGTCGGTCCAGGCGTCGTCGTAGTTGCCGCCGAGCAGGAGGTCCAGGCAGGTGTTGTCGCCGGCGTGGCGGATGAAGAAGGCGTCGCCGCCGCCGGGGGCGGGTTGCAGGAACCAGCGCTGGCTGGCCTGTCCGGCGCAGGTCTGCTGGCGCAGGGCCGGGGTGAGGAACGCCAGGTCGATGCACTTGCCGGTGTCGTTGTTGACGATGGTGAAGGTGTAGTCGGCCGGGTCCACGCTCAGGTGCCAGGACTGGTGGTAGCCGGGCGAGGAGTTGGTGACGATGTACGCGCCGTCGCTCATGGTGCCGTTCTGGACGTCGAGGTGGCGTCCGTTGCTCAGCGAGGTGATGTTCAGGCACTGCTGCGGCGTGGCGCAGGCGGCGGGCGCGGCGGTGGCGGCGGGTGCGGCGTGGGCGGGTGCGGTGCTCAGGCCCAGCAGGGCGCAGCAGGCCACCAGGAAGGCGGCGAGCAGCCTGGGCAGGGGCGTGCGGCGCCCGGGGGAGAGGGGGGAGGGCACGGGTGGGACTCCTTGTCGTCGGGGTCGCGCGGTGAAGCGGGGCCGGGTGTCGGGTGTGAGGCGCCGGGCGTGAAGCATCGGGCGCGGGGCGTGAGGCATCAGGCGTGAGGTGTGAGGCATCAGGCGTGAGGTGTGAGGCGCGGGGCGTGAGGCCTGGGGCGCGAGGCGCGGGGCGTGAGGCCTGGGGCGCGAGGCGCCGGGCGTGAGGCCTGGGGCGCGGGGCGCGGGGCGCGGGGCGGGTGTGGGGTTGGGTGTCAGGCGGTGGCGAAGGCTGCTTCCAGGCGGGGGATGTAGTCGGCGAGGTCCTGTGTCCAGCAGGAGGCGGTGTGGCCGCCGTGGCAGTCGGTGCCCCAGCCGGTGCCGTCGGCGTAGTCGGTGTAGTGGTAGGGCAGGCCGAGGGTGTCCAGGCGGTCCTTGAGGCGTTTGGCGGTGCCTTCGGCCCAGAACTCCATGTCGGAGGGGTTGCCTGCGCCGTTGCCGGTGTAGACGGTGATGCCGGTGTGGGCGAGCAGGCCGGCGCGGGTGACGGGGTCGGCGGCGTTCCACAGTCGGTCGGCGTCGAAGACCGGGTAGGGGCTGCCGAAGATCGCGTCGCTGGAGACGGTGGGGCCGTAGTCGAAGCCGCAGGGGTGGCCGTCGCTGGGGGCGCACAGGACGGTGCCGGCGTTGGTGAGGGTGGCGACGACGGCGCCGCGGATCACCATCTCGGCGGTGGACAGGTCGTTGGCGCCGGACATGGTGAGGACCTGGCCGAACAGGTCGGGGCGGTCCTGGGCGTAGTGGAGGGCGCCGAAGCCGCCCATCGACAGGCCGCCCACCGCGCGGTGGCCGCGGTCGGTGAGGGTGCGCAGGTTGGCGTCGACGAACGGCACGATCTGGCCGAGGTGGAAGGTCTCCCAGTTCTGGGTGCCGGCGGCGGTGTCCTGGTCGCGCCAGTTGGTGTACCAGCCGCGCAGGCCGCCGTCGGGGATGACGGTGATCATCGAGCGGGCGGCGGTCAGGGCCGGGTAGGCCAGGGCGGGGTCGGCGGGGCTGTCGGCGGCGCCGTGGAGGAAGTACAGCACGGGGTAGTGCTTGTCGGGGGCCGTCGCGTAGTCGGCGGGCAGCAGGATGCGTACGGTGTGCGTCCCGGTGACCTGCGCGGTGGTGACGGTGACGACGAAGTCGGTGGCGGTGCCGGTGGGGGCGCCGACCTGGGTGAGCCCGAAGCCGTCGGTCAGCGGCGGCGGCGCGGGGGCCGGGGCCTGGGCCCGTGCGGCCGGTGCGGTGGCCGATGCCGGTGCGGCCGGTGTGGCGAGCGGGAGCAGGCAGGCGGCCAGGGCGGCGACGGCCGCGCGGGCGCGTCGGGGCCGGGCAGGGGGCATGGTCGTCCTCGTCCTTCCACGATCTTGTCTGGACTCCGACAACTCTGGTGGGGGGTCCGCCCGCCGCGCCAGAGTGCCCGGCGGCGTACCTGGGTCAGCGGCGCATGTGCGCCACCGTCCCGGGTAGGCTCCCGGGGCCGTGCGGCGGGGGACCGGGCGGCTGCCTGGGGGGCGTTGTGCACGATGTACTGGACCCGGACTCCGAGCGCGGCCGTGTCTACCGTGCGCTGGTCGGCCATCCCCGGGCCCGTGTGCCCGAACTCGCCCGCCGGGCGGGCCTGGACGCGGACACCGCGCTCGCGCTCCTGCGCGATCTCGCCGACGAGGGCGTCGCCACCGCCTACGACCCCGGCGACGACCCCGGCTATGGCGACGACCCCGACCCCGACGATGGCCCCGACCACGGTGACGGCCCCGGCGATGGCCCCGGCGATGGCCCCGACCACGGCCACGGCCCCGGCGACGACCCCGGCTATGGCGACGGCCCCGGCCCCGGCGACGGCCCCGACCACGACCGCGATTCCGGCCCCGGCCCCGGCGGCGACCCCGACCACGGCCGCGGTTCCGGCCTTGGCCGAGGTGGTGATTTCGGTTGTGGTGTCGGTGATCGTGACTGGTACCGGGTGTGGGAGGCCGCCCCGCCCGCCCGTGTCGTCGAGGCCGTCCTGCAGCATGATGCCCTGCGTCAGATCGCCGTGCGGCGTGCTGGTGCCGAGCTCGACCGTCTTTACCGGGCGGCCCGCCGTGGCGGTGGCGGCTATGGTCCGCTGGAGGTCGTCGACGATCCCGCCGAGTTGCTTGCCCTCAGTCGCCGTCTCCAGCTCGCCGCCCGTCACCAGGTGCGGGTCATCGATGTGCCGCCCTATTCCGGTACCAGTGCCCACTACCTCGATCAGGAGCGGTTGCAGCGCCGTCGGATGGCCGCCGGGGTCGTCTACCGTGCCATCTATCAGGGTGCGGCTTTCCAGGATCCGGTCGCCGGACCGAACATGGCCCGGATGGTCGAAGCGGGCGAGCAGGCCCGCACTCTGGACGAACCGCCTCTCAAACTCGCGATCTGCGACCAGGAGCTCGCGGTCGTCACTCTGCCCGCCGACGACCGTGACGGTCTCGTCTCCCTCGTCGTGCGTCCCGGTGGCCTGCTGGCCGCGCTGGAGGCCGTTTTCGAGACCCTGTGGCGTCTGGCGGTGCCGGCCACCGTCGCCGGCGTCGATCAGCGCGTCGACGAACGCGACCGCCGCATCCTGGCCCTGATGGCCTCCGGTGCCACCGATGACGCCATCGCCCGTCGCCTGGGCCTGGGCCGGCGCACCGTCGTGCGCCGCGTCTCCGCCCTCCTCGCCCACCTCGGCGCCACCACCCGTTTCCAGGCCGGTGTCCAGGCCGCCCGCCGCGGCTGGCTGTGACCGGCCCCGGCGCCGGGCCCCTCGCGCCGCCGCCTCCCGCCCGCCGGCCTGCCGGCCTGTCCGCCCGCCGGCCTGTCTGCTTGTCCGCCCGCCGGTGACTCCCGCGGCCTGTCCGCCCGCCTGTCTGCCCGCCTGTCTGTCGGCCTGTCCGCCCGGTCGGGGGGCGAGGCGTCTGCCGTTAGGGTGACCGGGTGCTCACGGTATTGGTGAACGGGCTTCCCGCGGCGGGGAAGACGACCCTCGCAGCGGCTCTGGCGTCGGAGTTGGGCCTTCCGTTGTTCAGTAAGGACGCGATCAAGGAGACGCTGGCGGACACGCTGACGGTCCTTCGGACGCCGGACTGTCCGGACCGGGAGTGGAGCCGGGTCCTGGGTGTCGCCGCGGGTGAGACCCTGTGGACGCTGCTGGGTCACGCGCGGGGCGGGGCCGTGCTGGAGAGCCCGTGGCTGGCCCACATGCGGCCGATCGTGGCGGCCGGGCTCCGGCGGGCGGGTGTGAGCGACGTGCGCGAGGTCTGGTGTCAGGTGCCGCTGGAGGTGGCCCGGCGCCGGTTCGACGAACGCGCGGCCCGACGCCACCGGGTGCATCCCGAACGTCCCGGCGGTGCCGGCGGCGACTGGCAGTTGTGGTCGGGCGGTGCCGAGCCCCTGGCCCTGGGGAGCGTCCACCGCGTGGACACCACCGGGCCGGTCGACGTCCCGGCGCTGGCCGCGGCCCTGACCGCCGCGCGCTGACGGCCGGGGGCCGGCAGGGGCGGCATGGGCGGCTCGGGCGGTTCGGCGGCTCGGCCCCTGCGCGCCGCCACCCGCTTGCGGGCCGGTGTCCGGGCCGCCCGCCGCGGCCGGCTGTGACCGGCTGTGACCGGCGAGCCCCGGCCGTGCACTTGTCGGGCCGGGGTCCGGGGGCCGGGGCCGGGGCCGGTTCTGGTCCGGGTGTCGGCCGGTGTCGGGCCGGGCTCGTGCCGTTTTGGGCGGCCTGGGTCTGCTGGAGGGATCTGACGCCCTGGCGCAGGGCCGTGCCCGGGCCGGCGCCCCTGGGCGGCTGCGGGGCGGGGGGGTGGACGAGGTGTGCGGCGGTGACGGGGTGGGGGTGGCCGGTGGTGCGGGCGGGCCCGTCCGGCCCGAGGAAGCCGGGCCGGGCCGGGCGGGGCCGGGTGGGGCCGGGCGGGCTCGGGGGTGTCAGTGCGACCGGTACGGGTCGTTGGGTGTCGTGCACTGGGCGGGGTGGTCCTGCGGTTTCTGGCCGAACCCGCCCTCCCGCTTGTCGTCGCTGGTGTCGGTGGCATCGGTCATGGTGGCCCGGATCTCGGCGCAGCCGTTGACACCGACGGCGAACCACGGGGTGAACCCCGAGCCTTTCATCTCCACGGACCATCCTTCCCGGCGGGCCGGGTGCCCCTTTGCGGTCCGGGGTGCCTGGACGGTGTCGGGCGGCTGCTGGTTTCGCGCGGAGCTGATCCGGACTCTGGCCGCCCGGTCGGCGGACATCTTTGCCGGGCCCGTCTTCCCGTACCCGGACGTGCCGCGCAGTCCGGTCGGCCCGGGGTCGTCGTAGGACCTTGCCTCGGCCCACGGCGGCCCCCGGGTGGAAGGCCCCCGCGACATCGGCGAGTTCGGTCTCGATCCGGTGTTGTGCCTGCTCGATGGGCACGGTGGCCTCGTCGGGCTTCGGCCAGGCGCACCGGCCGGCCGGGAGGGCGAGCAGGACCCTGGCGGGATCATGCGCCATGCCGTGGTCCTGGCTGTGGGTCCTCCCGGGTGGCCGTGTTCGCGTGGCCGCTCACGATCTTCCCGATGTCGGGGAGCGAGTGGCCGCCCTTGTCGTGCTGGGCGAAGTCGTGGTCGTGGGGTCGGTGATGGTCCCGTCCGCGACCGGCAGGCGCTGCCCGCCGAAGTCCGCGCCGGCCGGGTCCGTGCCGGACCGGGCCTGTTCGCCCGGGTGGTTGATCTGCTCGTGGATCAACTCGCCCGGGCCGCCGGGCATCCCGGGGCTCGGCGCGTTGGCCTCGGGGTCGTTCCTGGCGGCGCCGACGTGCACGTGATCGGCGCCGGCCCCCGGTTGCGAGGCCTTGTCCACCCCGACACCGGGGCCGGCGAGCAGGACGACGTCGTCGGCGGCCGGGCCTTCTGGGTGCTGGGTCGCCTGTCCGGCCACCGGGGGTCCGTGACGAGGACCTCGGGGGGCGAACGGGTCGTCGTCCCCCGCCGTGTTCACGTGGGCGCCGTCCCCCCGTCCGCGCGGCGGTGGCGGCCGCTGCCCTTGCGCAGCAGTGCCACCGGCGTGTCCTCCTGCGGCGCGGCGAACGCCTCCCCGCGCCGCACGATCACCGCGTACGCGTCCGCGTAGCCGGCCGTCACCCCCAGCGGCCGCCAGCGGGCCCCGTCCCACTCCACGACCAGGCACACCGCGTCCTCGAACAGGGCGCCGCGCTGCGGCGCGCTGCCCAGTGCCAGCGCGTCGCGCGTGCCCACCGGCCGTACCCGCCCCGCCCGCGCCCCGTACCACCGGGTGACGCGCTCCTGGTCGTCGTCGGGTCCGTGCACCGCTGATCCTCTCCCTCGGCATCGGGCCGAGGCTACCGGCCCCGGCCCCGGGAGGGTCAACGCGACGCGGCCGGGCGCCCGTTCGCCCGGCGCGGACCCCGCCGCGGCGCGCCCTGCCGGGGCGGGGGCGTGGGCTCGGCGGCGCCGATGGTCGTTCGAGTCGACGCGGTGCGCGCCGTGATCCTGGGGTCGGGGACGTGCCGGCTCGAGCCCGGCGCGGTCGGCGGGTTCGCGCGGGTGGTGCGGCGGGAGTCGGTGCCGCTGCCGGAGGCCGCCGGGGTCATGGTGGTGGACGGCGGGGCGTCGCTGGTCGCCGAGGACGGGAACGAAGAGGCCTGCCTGGTCCGCGCGTTCGACTCCGTGGAGCGGCACCGCGCGCAGGAGGACGCCTTCTGCGCCGGTGACGCGTGGCGCCCCGGGCCGCGCGAGGCCGTCGTGTCGCGCGTCGAGGGCATGCACCCGGTCGTCACCGGGGCGAGCGGGGAGGCCCTCGAGGCCCTGGGGCGCACCTCCTGGCGCTCAGCGACCTGGCGCGGGGCCGCCGCCCGGCTCGCGGTAGCGCAGATGACGGCCGAGCAGGACCAGCGGGTCCTCGAAGGGCTGGCTCGCCAGGTAGTCGGCCGACCAGGCGACGCCCCAGCTGCCGCAGCCGGGGCAACTCCACGTCCGTCCGGCTGCGTTGGCGTCGTCGAGCAGGTCCACCGGTGTGCCGCAGTCACGCGCCGGGCAGCCGGGGGCGGCGGGCGAGGGGTCGGGGGAGGCGCCGGGGGCGGCGGGGGAGGCGCTCACCGAACAATGGCCGGTTCGCTACGGCGCCCGGCGGCGCGGTGCAGGACGGGTTCGGACAGCACGACCCCGGAGTTGAGGGCCGAGGCGAACGCCAGCAGGCACACCAGCGCGGTGGTCGGTCTCGGCGGCCCCGGCACCGCCCAGGCCGCCGCCGCCGACGCGGCGCCGCTGAGCGCGCCGACGACGCCGATGGCGACCAGCACGTCGGTCCCGGTCGATGGTTGACGTTTCACCCGGCACCTCCGGGGGTGGTGCCGGCGCCCGCGCCCGCGCCGGTGCCGGTGCCGGTGCCGGTGCCGCGCGGGCGCGACGGCACCACGGTGACGACCACTTCCGGCCCGTTCGGCAGCGGCGCGATCCGGGCGGGATCGACCGTCCGTTCCACGCCCCCGCCCACCGGCCGCACATAGGCGAGCCCGCCTCGCGTGTCCATGTGGACGACCTTAGCGCCGGTGGTTCGGTCCAGGACCAATTCACCCACCTGAGGACGGTAGGGCGCCGGCCCTCCGGCGGCCGTGCGGGGGCGGTTTCGCGCCATGGCGATGGCTCCGTTCCGTAGCGGAATGACTACCCAGGGCGCTAACTTTCCTCTCATGTCCGAAGCTCTTCAACCTCTCGAAAGCGAAGGGATGGGACTCAAGGATCATGAATCGCAAGGAACTTGATCCGGAAGCATCACCGGCGGCCAAGTTCGGCGCCGAAGTGCGCAGCTTGCGGGAGTCGTTGGGCTGGACGCAGGAACATCTGGCAACCCTCACCGGGTACTCGGCCGTGCACATCTCGGCCGTCGAAACTGGTCGGAAACCTCCAACCCAGCGTTTCGCGCGGAGACTTGACGCCGCGTTCGAAACCCAGGATCGATTCGAGCGGGAGTGGCGGAAGTCGGGCCGCAGTGTCCTGTTCGAGGGATTCGACGAGTACCTGCGCAGCGAGTCGGAAGCAGTTGTTCTCCGGCTGTTCGAGATCAACGTCATCCCCAGCCTCTTCCAGACCCCTGAATACGCGAGGGTCTATCAGGAGGCTAAGGTCCACCGGGGCCGGGCGACGCAGCAGCAGGCCGACGAAAGGCTCGCGATGCTGTTCCACCGCCAGCAGCGGCTGCACCAGCAGCCGGCGCTCCGCGTGCACGCCGTGATGGACGAGGGGTGTCTGCGCCGGGCCATCGGGGGCCACGACGTGATGGTGGAGCAGCTCCAGTACCTCGAAGAGCTGGCGGTGCGGCCGCAGATGGTCATCCAGGTCAGCCCGTTCTCGCTCGGCGAGGACCGGCCGTTCCCTCATCCGGTCACCTTGCTGACCATGCCGAACAGGACCATCGTGGGATACGGCGAGACGGTCCGCAGGGGCTTCCTCGAACGGGAACCGCAGACCCTGGCCGAGTGGGCAGGTGAGTACGATCACCTGCAAGTCGAGGCGTTGTCCCGGGTGGCGAGCATCGAGTTCATTCGAGAAGTGCGGAGGGGTTTTGAGCATGCATAACCTGACCCACGCCGGTTGGCGGAAGAGTTCCTACAGCGCGCAGGAGGGACAGTGCGTGGAGGTCGCGGACGGCTTCCCCGGTCTGGTCCCCGTCCGCGACAGCAAGGACCCGCACGGTCCGGCGCTGATGTTCGGTGCGGATGCCTGGTCGGCGTTCGTGGCGGGTGTGCGCGACGGCGAGTTCGGCGCGCTCTGACGCCCGCTGCTTCCTGAGGCCCCATCGCCCGTGAGGGGTGGTGGGGCCCGGTCACCTGCCGTGCCCGGCGCGGACGTTGGCCAGTACCTCGTGGAAGCGTTCGACGAGCGGGCTGCTGTCCGCGGCTCGCCGTACGAGGTGGAGGGTGGTTTGGGTGTCGGCCAGGTCGCGGGGCAGGACGCCGACGCGGCGCAGTGCGCGGTGCGACTGCGACATGACCGCCCCGCCGAATCCGGCGGCGACCAGGGCCAGGACCGTCTGGACGCTGCGTCCCTGTGCGCCGATCCGGGGCACGACGCCCGCCTGTGCGCACAGGGCGAGGATCTCGTCGTGGGACTGGGGGGAGGCGTCGCGGGGCCACAGGACGAGCGGGATCCGTCCCAGGTCCTCCAGGGGGCAGGGGCCGGGGCGGTGGGCGAGGGGATGGCCTTCGGGCAGGAAGAACGTCAGGGGCTCGTGCCACCACGGCTCGGCGACCAGGCGCGCGTCGCGCAGGGGCAGGCGCTGGACCGCGATGTCGAAGCGGCCGTCCAGTACTCCCTGGGACATCTCGGTGTCGCTGAAGCTCTCCTCCAGGCGCAGTTGAACGCGCGGCAGTTCGCGGCGCACGCGGCCCAGTGCCGTGCCCAGGGGGCCGTTGATGCCGGAGCCGGCGAAGGTCACGGTCAGGCGTCCGCTGCGGCCTTCGGCGGCGAGGCGGACGTCCTCGACCGTGGCCTCGGCCTGTGCGAGGAGCGCGGTGGCGCGGCGTACCAGCGTGGCTCCCGCGGCGGTGGGCGTGAGGTGACGGCCGTCCCGTTCGAACAGTTCGACGCCCAGGCGCCGTTCGAAGTCCTTGAGCTGGCGGCTGAGGGTGGGCTGGGTGAGGCCGAGGCGCCGCGCGGCGCCGCTGACCCCGCCCTCCTCGGCGACGGCGACGAGGTATCCGAGGAGCCGCAGGTCCAGCATCAATGCCTCCCAAGCATGGAATCCATACCTTTCGAAGCCTAATGGGCACAGCCGTCGGGCTGCCGGGAGAGCCTTGGTCCATCACCCGGACCACGACTCCAAGGAGCCCGTCATGAGCGTCACCCACACCCCTGCCCTCTCCCGCGCCGAGCGCTACACCGCCGGCATGGAGGTCCTGCGGCGGGTCGACGGCGAGGCCGGCCGGCGGATCGTCGACACGCTGGCGGACGTCTCCCCGGAGCTGGGGCACCAGGTGGTCGCCTGGGCGTTCGGCGACATGTACGCCCGCCCCGAGCTCGCGGCGCGTGACCGCCAGTTGGTCACCCTGGGCGTGCTGACGGCGCTGGGCGGGTGCGAGATCGAGCTGGACGTCCACATCAACGCCGCCCTGAACGTGGGACTCGCGCCGGTGGAGATATCCGAGGCGCTGCTGCACTCGGCGGTGTACTGCGGAATGCCGCGCGCGATCAACGCGACGCTGGTGGCGAAGAAGGTGTTCGCGCAGCGCGGTCTGCTCCCCGTCTCCAACATCGCCTGACACGGCGCCGCTGCCCGGGATGACGCGGCGCCCCGCGGCGCCCCGGGACGGGGCCGGTTCCCGCCGCCGTGTCCCCGCCGCCGTGTCCCCGGCCGCCGTGTCCCCGGCCGCCGGGTCCTTGGCCGCCGGGTTCCGGCGCCGCGTCAGCGTGCGGCCGCCGCCGTGTCCTTGGCCGCCGGGTTCCGGCGCCGCGTCAGCGTGCGGCCGCCGCCGTGTCCCCGGCCGCCGGGTTCCGGCGCCGCGTCAGCGTGCGGCCGCCGCCGTGTCCCCGGCCGCGACCGCCGCCCCGGCGCCGGCGCGGCGCACGCTCGGGAGGGGCCGCGGGGCGGTGCCCGCCGCCGCGGCCGGCACCGCCCGGGCACCCGCGCCCGACAGGGCGGGGCCGCCGAGGGCGCCGCCGAGCGCGACGCCGAGGAACTGGGCCGAGAAGTGCGGCCCCAGTGCCTGGGCGCGCTGCGCGGGCGCCAGTGCGGCCAGGCGGGTCTGCTGGCCGATGCCGGCGCACCACCAGGCCGCGCCGGTGGCGGCGGTGCGTCCGGCGAGCGGCCCGCCCGCCCCGAGCACGACCATCAGCGCCGCCACGCCGGCGCTGCCGAGGCCGGTGGCCCGGTGCGCGACCGGGTCCAGGTAGGTGCAGACGCAGTAGGCGGCCAGGAACAGCCCGAAGGTGGTCGCCAGGCCCCGGCGGATCGGGGCGGCGCGCAGCAGGCCGAGCCGTGCGGCGGTGCTCGCCGCGCCGGCGCCGGTGGCGGTGGGGACCTCGGGTAGGGCGCGCGGAAGGGCCGCGGCGGTGACCGGCGCCAGGAGCGTGACGAACCGGAACGAGGCGCGCCGGGCCCAGGGCCGAGCCGATGACGGTGCCCAGCGGGGCGCCCAGGGTGAGGGCGAGGGCGTTGCCGCCGGCGGTCACCGACACGGCCCGGGGCAGGTCCTCGGGGGCGCAGAGCGCGGCGGCCGCGAACAGGGCGGCGCCGATGGCGGCGAGGACGCGGGCGGCGGCGAGCACCGCCAGGTCCGGGGCGAGCGCGGCCAGCGCGTTGGCGGCGGCGAAGACGTCACCCTGGCCGCGGCGATGCACGCCCTCAGCGACCCGCTGCGGCTGCGGATCGTCGACCTCCTGGCCCGCCGGGGCGAGAGCGAGTGCTCGGCGATCCACAACGCCCTGGGCATCGGCAAGTCCAACGCCTCCCAGCACTTCCGCGTCCTGCGCGAATGCGGCCTGATCCTGCGCACCCACCACGGCCAGCAGCAGAGCGCCCGGCTGCGCGCCGAGGAGTTCGAGGCGCGCTTCCCGGGGCTGCTGCGCGCGGTGCTGGACAACGTCGACAGCGCCGTCTGAGTGCCGTCTGAGTGCCGCCGCCGGCGGCACCCGGGCGGCACCCGGACGGCGCCCGGGGCCTCGCGGGCGGGTGTGTTGCGTTGCGTTGCGTCGCCGGCCGGTGGGCGGATCGCCCGGATCGGGGGTGGATTGCCCGGGTCCGTGGTGGTGGGGTGGTCGGGCGGGTTTCGTCGCGCCGGGTGGTGTTTCGTCACGTCCCGGGTGGGGTGGTGGCCTGCTGGCGGCGGGCGCGGTGGGCGCGGGAGCGGCAGCGCGGGGAGCAGTGGCGGCGCCGGCGGCCGGTGGCGGCGGCCGCGGGCAGTGCGCCGCCGCACTGTTCGCACCGTGCCCCGGCCTCCGCCCCGGCCTCCGCCCCGGCCCCTGCGCCGGCCCCGGCCTCCGCCCCTGCGCCGGCTCCGGTGCCGGTTGCCGGGTCCGGTCGTGCGGCCGGCTCGGGGGCGGGGGCGGGTGCGGTGTTGTCGGGTCGTGCCGTGACGGCGGCGCGCAGGCGTTCGGTGATGACGCCGGCCTGGAAGCGGCTGGTGGCGCCGAGTGTTTCGAGCAGTTCGGAGACGTGCCGGCGGCAGGTGCGCAGGGAGACGCCGAGCCGGCGGGCGATCGCCTCGTCCTTGAGGCCGTTGGACAGTTGCTGGACGATGGTCTGCTTGAGGTCCTCGGAGACGTCGTGGGCGGCCTGCGGGCCGACCGAGAAGGGTGCGGCGTTGCCCCAGTCGCGTTCGAACGCGGCGATCAGGAAGGCGAGCAGGGAGGGTTCGCGGATGACGAGCGCGCCGCTGCCGGGGGCGGGCAGGAAGGCGAGTTCGCGGTCGATGACGATCATCTGGGGCAGTACTTCGGGCAGGGTGCGGATCTCGGCGCCGGCGGCGATCAGCTGTTCGGCGTTGGTTCTGGTGGGCTGGTCGTAGCGGGTGGCGTGCTGGTAGAGGTTGCGCATCCGCAGGCCGGAGGCGAGCAGGGCCAGGTCGCGGGGCAGGGCCTCGCGCAGGGCGGCGGGCGGGAAGGCGCCGCCGGGTTTGGAGACCAGGACTTCCTCGCGGGCGGCGTCGACGGCCTCCACCAGCATGGCGCGTACCGCGATCTTGTCGGTGAGCAGGTCGATCATGCCGTGCGGGTGGGAGAGCTGGCGGCCGTGCAGGTAGACGGGCATCAGGGCGGCGTACTGTTCGCGCATCCCCTGCAGGCGCTCGCGTTCGCGGCGCAGTTCGTCCTCCTGGCCGCGCAGTTCGTCCTCGCGCGAGCGCAGGGCGCCTTCGCGTTCGGCCAGGTGCTGGGCGCCGGCGGCCTGCGGGCTCTGTGCCTCCCAGACGGTGCCGCGCGGGGTGTGGAGTTCCTTGAGCAGGCCGGCGCCGGTGAGGGTGTCGAAGGCTGCCCGGCAGGCGTCCTCGCCCAGGTCGGTCTCGTCGGCGGCCCGGGCCCGGGCCTCGGCGGTCACCGGGTCGTTGATCAGTGCCCAGTGGTAGAGGCTCTGGGCCCCTTCGGTGAGCTGCGGGTCCTGCGGCCGGCTGGTCACGGCATACCTCCTGAACGTGCATGGCGCGCAGATGAGACCTGTGATCCCTCCCGGCGGGCCGCTGGGGCCTGCGAGTCTTCTTCCCATCGGCGGGCGCCGCACCGGAGCCCGGCGACCCGAGGCCAGGTCACACAGCAGGTGGGGAAGGGAGATCCCGTGGAGAAGAGGTTCGCACGGCACACGGTGGCGGCGGTACTGGGGCTGGCCCTGACGGGCCTGGCCGGGGCGGGTACGGCCGCCTCGGCGGGGCCCGGCACGACCGCCTGGGGCAAGGCCGCGCCCCCCGTGGCCGTGCCCGCCAAGCCGTGCCCCAACGTCCTCACCACCGCCTGGGGGGACGGCCATCCCCCCTTCGGACACTGCCCCGTCTGAGCCCGGAAGGGCTCGCCGCGGGGCAGGGGCGGCGGAAGCCATCCGCTGCCGGCTGGGCGGGTGGGATCCGCCCCGGGGCATCCGGGCGCCGTCGCGACTCGTCGCGACGGCGCTTTCGCGTGACCACCCGCCCCGGGGGGCGCCCCGCCCCGGGTGGCGCCCCGCCCCGGGGGCGGTCCGGCCGGGGGTGGTCCGGCCGGGGGTGGCTGGGCGGGTCCCGGGTACGTCCCCGGGTGCGCCGACGGTGGCCGAAACCGGCGGGTACCGTCCGCGCCCGGGGGCACAATCATCGCCGTGAGCATGCACCGTGACCCGCTGCACCGGTCGGCCCGCTGGCCCGGCTACGCCGCCGCCGTGTGGGGGTTCTCCTTCGCCGTGCCGAGTTTCTACTGGGCGCTGGGTGGTACGGCCCTGGCCTCGTCGACGGTCTCGCCCTCGCTGGTGAGACTGATGGAGGAGCACGATGCGGGCTTCGTCGCGGTGTTGTGGATCACGGGGCTGCTGAAGGCGGTCGGCGGGGTGCTGGGCCTGGCGCTGGTGGGCGGGCGTGGCTGGGGGCGCCGGCAGCGCTGGGCGGACCGGGTGCTGCAGCTGATGGCGTGGGGCGCCGCGGTGCTGCTGGTGTGGCACGGGGCGCTGTTCGTCGGGCAGGGGCTGCTGACGCAGGCCGGTGTCGTCCACGTGGACGCGGACGCGCAGTCGGTCAGCCGCTGGTACACCTACCTGTGGGGGCCGTGGTTCGTGGCCGGCGGTGTCGCGTTCCTGCTCGCCGGGCGCTCCCACCTGCGCCGGGCGGTGGACCGCCGTGACGCCGCCCGCGCGGGCCGCCTGGGCGCGCTGGGCGCGCTGGGCCTGTCGGTCGCGGCCCTGATCGGCGGGATCGGTTAGGGCGCCACGACGCCGGCCGCCGGCCCCGACTCGGTCGGGTCGGGGCCGGCGGCCGTGGGGCGCGGGGCCGTGGGGTGCGGCGTGCGGGTCAGGAGACGACGGCCGCGGGGCCGCCCCAGAACTTGGTCCAGCCCGGGCCCTTGGGGTCGACGGACCAGAAGGTGCCGTTGGTGTCGTGGGCGTAGGTGACGAGGTGTCCGGTGGCGGGGTCGGCGATGGTGAACGGGTTGCCGCCCAGGACGGTGCCGGAGGCGGTGGGGGTGAACTCGGTCCAGCCGGGGCCCTGCGGGTCCACCGAGAACAGCTTGTGGTCGGGGCCGTTGACGTAGGTGATCAGGTGGTTGGTGGCGGGGTCGACGACCGTCATCGGGTCACCGGCGGCCATCGCGCCGAAGTCGGTCCAGCCGGGGCCCTTGGGGTCGACGGACCACAGGTGGTTGGCGGTGTCGCGGATGTAGGTGATGAGGTGTCCGGTGGCCGGGTCGGCGACGACGCTCGGTACCGCGTCCGACATCATCACGGTGCCGGAGTTGGTGGGGGTGAACTCGGTCCAGCCGGGGCCCTGGGGGTCGACGGACCACAGGCGGTGGTCGGGGCCGTTGACGTAGGTGATCAGGTGCTTGGTCGCCGGGTCCACCACGGTGACCGGGTCGCCGGCGGCCATCGCGCCGAAGTCGGTCCAGCCGGGGCCCTTGGGGTCGACGGACCACAGGTGGTTGGCGCTGTCGCGGACGTAGGAGATCAGGTGCCCGGTGGCCGGGTCGGCCACGACGCTGGGCCGCAGCGAGCGCGGCGCCGGCGGCGGCGCGGGAGCGTCGTCGACGATGTTGTTGTAGCGCAGGCCGGTGTAGTAGTTGGTGGGCCAGCCCTCCAGGCTGGAGCTGTTGATGTTCGCCTTGGTGGGGCCGTGGGTGGGGTTGTGGCTGTTGCTCTCGGCGTAATAGGTGAAGTCGCCGTTGGACTGGTTGCTCCAGCCGGCGAACAGGAAGGTGTGCTCGGCGGTGTAGTCGAGCGCGTCGCCCGCCTTGAGCTGGGAGAAGCCGATCCTGGAGGAGACGTTCGGCAGGGTCTGGGTGACCAGGCTGTCGGTCAGGTGCCAGGCCATGGACACGTAGCCGGAGCAGTCCTCGCGGTACGTGCCGTTGGCGTCGCTCTTGTAACCCGACTGGTTGTACGGCACGCCCTCGTCGACCCAGCTCTGGGCGCGGGCCAGCACCTCGCTGCGGGTGATCGTGCCGCCCGCCGAGGAGGCGGCCTGGGCGGGGGCGGCCGCCGTGACCGTGGTGAGCACGGTGGCGCTGAGGCCGGCGGCGACGAAGGCGGCCAGCGAACGGGCCAGCGAACGGGTGAGGGAGCGGGTGAGAGAGCGGGAGACGCGGGACATGGCGAGGACCTTTCTCGGGGCATGCGGAAGCGGAGGGCGCAAGGGGCGGTGCGAAGTCGGGCAAGGCGCCGGGCCGGGCCGGCCTGCGGGCCGGGGGGTGGTCGGTGCGGCGGTCAGTGCGGTGCGGGCGCGGTGTCCAGGTGGGCGGCCAGCTCGGTGAGGGCGCCGCGGTCGTCGGTGGCCGACAGGGCGTGGTCGCCGGGGGCGTCGGCGGGGACGGCGAACTGGAGGACGGCGAGGACGCCGCCGCGCCGGACCACGTAGACGTGGCCGGTCTGCGGGCCGGGGGCGGACATGCCGGCCACGGCGGTCCACTGCCGCGCGTAGGCGCTTCCGTCCGCGGTCGTCGCCGTCGTGGCGACCTGGGCGTCCGGGGCGAGCTTCGCGGCGCTCTGCAGGGTGCGGGACCGCTGCTGGCAGGTGTCCATCGCGGCCAGCACGTCGGCGTAGGCGCGCCGGGCGGCGGCGGGGTCGGTGAAGGTGAAGGTGTCCTGGATGGCGGGGGTCTTGAAGTTGCCGACGTAGCCCTGCTGTTGCCAGGAGGCGGCGCCCTTGACGGTGGCGCACTCGTTCAGGCCCACGTCGTGGACGACGGGCTGGGTGTGCGGCCGCGCGATCGGCTTCCAGGCCGCGCGACCGGCGTCCGGCAGCTTCTCCGCGGCCAGCGGCGCCGGCGCGGCTGCGGCGGGAGCGGTGGCGGCCGGTGGGGCGGGCTCGGCCGCAGGCGGCTGCGCGGCTCCCGTGGCCGGTGCGGCGGTGGAGGCGGGTTCGGCGGGCGGCGCCGACGCGGGCTCCGGCCGCCCGGACGGCGCGGCGGAGGCGGACGCCGGTGCCGCCGGTGCGGCGGGGGCCTGCGGTGCGGCGGAGGCGAAGGCGCTCGGGGCGGCGGTGTCGGCCCGGGCCGGGGCGGAGGCGTGGGCGCCGGTGTCGACCGCGGTCAGGGCGAGGGCGCCCGCGGTCACGGCGCACAGGGCGGCGGCGGTGCGCACGAGGATCGACGTCTTGGTGGCCACGAAGGGATCTCCTGATCGGTCGGGCGGGCGGAAGCGGGCGTGGTGGAACAGCCGCCGGGCGCGGGCGGGTTCGAGCCGGGGCGTCGGGCGTCGGGCGCCCGGGGGGAGAGAGGGGAGAGGGGGAGCGGATGTGCCGGGTCCGGGTCAGCGGGCGGTGGCTGCCGGGGGTTCGAGCGGCAGGTAGCCGTGGCGCAGCAGGGGCGAGGTGCGGTGGCTGCGGGTGATCAGGCGGTGGGCGCGGCTGACGGCGTCACTCTCGTCGGGTGTGTCGCGGGTGAGCAGGTAGAGCAGGAGGTCGATGCGGTCGGGGGCGGGCAGCGCGCTGGCGTGCTGGAGGCCGTCCGCGGGTTCGGCGTGCGCCCACAGGGCGTCGACGGCTTCGGCGGCCTCGGCGGCCTCGTTCTCCCGTGCTGCGGCGACCGGTTGGCGGCGTTTCAGGCTGGCGTGGACGATCTCCATCGCGAGGGCCGGTCGGCTCAGCCGTTGGTGGCCGGGGCCACGGTCCCGCCCCACCCGATGCCGGCCGGGGCGACGGTGCCGCCCCAGCCGATGCTGTCGTCGGTGGCCGGGGCGCCAGCGGTGGCGACGGTGCCGCCCCAGCCGATGCTGTCGTCGGCGGTGGCGGAGGCGGCGGTGGGGGCGATCAGGAGGGTGGTGAGGGCGATGGTGGCGACCGCGGCGGCCTGGGCGATACGGGTGCGGATCATGACGGAGTCCTTTTCTGCTCGTGGGAAGAGGTGGGCCGGGCCGGCTGGGGCGTCCCGCGGTTGACGCTTCGTCCGGCCTCGCCGTTCGGGCTGTTTCCCCGGCGGCGATCACTAGTGCCGCATCAGGCAACGTTCGCCCCGTTGCGGCATGCTGTCCGGTTGCCGTTGGCGGCAACCGGACAGTCAGAATGATCACGTGGCTGAAC
>NZ_JBMVFA010000039.1:0-82486 GCF_049543595.1 Kitasatospora sp. NPDC094028
GTGTGTGAAGCGGCAAACTCCACTACGCCCGGAGGTCCCTCCTTGATCAACTACCGAGAGCCAGTGTCACTAACGTGTCGGCCGAGTACACCTAGCCGAGCGGGTCCGGAGCCGCGGTGATGCCCAGCTTGGCCAGCTCGGCCTTGCCGCCGTCGAAGGCGGTCAGTACCAGCGGGCCCTGCTCGGTGACGGCCACCGAGTGCTCCCAGTGCGAGGCCCAGGTGCCGTCGTTGGTGACGACCGTCCAGTCGTCCTCCAGCACGGTGGTGTGCGGGGTGCCCAGCGAGACCATCGGCTCGATCGCCAGCACCGTGCCGGGGACGAGCTTCGGGCCCTTGCCCCGGCCGCGCTCGACGTAGTTCAGCACGTGCGGCTCCATGTGCATCGCGGTGCCGATGCCGTGGCCGCCGTAGCCCTCGGTGATGCCCCACTTGCCCTTGGGCGGCAGCGGCTGGCGGCGGATGTAGCCCTCGATCGCCTTGGAGACGTCGACCAGGCGGTTGTTCTTCTTCATCTGGGCGATGCCGGCCCACATCGAGCCCTCGGTGACCCGGCTCAGCATCTCGACCTCGGGGCGGACCTCGCCGACCGCCACGGTGATCGCCGAGTCGCCGTGCCAGCCGTCCAGGATGGCGCCGCAGTCGATCGAGATCACGTCGCCCTCCTGCAGCACCCGGTCGCCCGGGATGCCGTGCACGACCTCGTTGTTCACCGAGGCGCAGATCACGCCCGGGAACCACAGGCCGCCGTGGTGGGCGCGGAAGTTCGAGGTGGCGCCGTGGTCGGTGATCACCTTGTCGGCGATGTCGTTGAGCTCCTGGGTGGTCACCCCGGGAGCGACCGCCTCGCGGCAGGCCTTCAGCGCCTCGGCGACGACCAGTCCGGCCGCTCGCATCTTGGCGATCTGCTCGGGGGTCTTGATCTCCACCATCAGGTCACGCCTTCCAAATCCGGATTACCACTGCCTACCACCGTACGACGTCGAAAACGGCCGGGCCGCCCGCTCCACGGGCGACCCGGCCGTACGTGCGTACGTCGCTGAGGAACCTCAGCCGTTCTGCTTCAGCGCCTCGATCGCGCGCTGGGTGACCTCGTCCACCTTGCCGAGAGCCGAGATCGTGGCCACCAGGTCCTGCTGGACGTAGTAGTCGATGATCGGCTCGGTCTCCGTGTGGTACACCTCCAGGCGGGTGCGCACCTTGTCCTCGGTGTCGTCCGAGCGCTGGTACAGCTCGCCGCCGCACTCGTCGCAGACGCCCTCGACCTTCGGCGGGTTGTAGTCCACGTGGAACACGTGGCCGCCGTCGTTGCGGCACAGCCGGCGACCGGCGATCCGGCGGACGACCTCGTCCTCGGGGACCTCCAGGTCCAGCACGCCGTCCAGCTTGATGCCCTGCTCGGCGAGGAACTCGTCCAGCGCCTTGGCCTGGCCCAGGTTGCGCGGGAAGCCGTCGAGCAGGAAGCCGTTGGCGGCGTCCGGCTGGAGCATGCGGTCCTTGGCCATCCCGATGGTGACCTCGTCCGGAACCAGGCGACCCGCGTCCATGTAGCTCTTGGCCTCGAGCCCCAGCGGGGTGCCCTGACCGATGTTGGCGCGGAACAGGTCTCCGGTCGAGATGTGGGGAATGGACAGGGTCTTGGCGAGCAAGTGCGCCTGAGTACCCTTCCCGGCCCCGGGAGGACCAACGAGGACGATACGCATCAGCGGAGGAACCCTTCGTAATTGCGCTGCTGGAGCTGGCTCTCGATCTGCTTCACAGTTTCGAGTCCGACGCCGACGACGATGAGCACGCTGGTGCCGCCGAACGGGAAGTTGGTCTGCTGTCCGAAGGCGACCAGGGCGATCATCGGGATCAACGCGATCAGGCCCAGGTAGAGCGAACCCGGCCACGTGATTCGGGTCAGCACGTAGTTCAGGTACTCGGCCGTCGGGCGGCCGGCCCGGATGCCCGGGATGAACCCACCATACTTCTTCATATTGTCGGCAACTTCTTCGGGGTTGAAGGAGATGGCGACGTAGAAGAAGGCGAAGAAAACGATCAGCAGGAAGTAGGTGGCCATGTAGATCGGGTGGTCACCCTTGACGAAGTGCCGGTTGATCCACACCGCCCAGCCCGCCTGGCTGTTGGTCAGCTGGACCACCAGGGCCGGGATGTACAGCAGCGACGAGGCGAAGATGACCGGGATGACACCGGCCTGGTTCACCTTGAGCGGGATGTACGTCGAGGTCCCGCCGAAGGACCGGCGGCCGATCATGCGCTTCGCGTACTGCACCGGGATCCGGCGCTGGGCCTGCTCGACGAAGATGACCAGCATCACAACGATGACGCCGACCGCGATCACGGACAGGAACTCGACCCAGCCGCCGCCGATGGTGCCCGACTGCTTGATGTTCCACAGCGAGGACGGGAACTGCGCGGCGATCGAGGTGAAGATCAGCAGCGACATGCCGTTGCCGATGCCGCGGTCGGTGATCAGCTCGCCGAGCCACATGATGACGGTGGTGCCGGCGGTCATGGTGACGACCATGACGGCGATCCGGAACACGCCGGTCTCCGGCACGATCTCGTTCGCCACCGGGCAGCCCGAGAACAGCGCGCCGCTGGAGGCCGTCGCGACGATGCCGGTGCCCTGGAGCACGGCGAGCGCGATGGTCAGGTAGCGGGTGTACTGGGTGATCTTCGCCTGGCCGGCCTGGCCCTCCTTCTTCAGCATCTCCAGTCGCGGGATCACGACGGTGAGGAGCTGGAGGATGATGCTGGCCGTGATGTACGGCATGATGCCGAGCGCGAAGATCGTCAGCTGGAGCAGCGCGCCGCCGCTGAAGAGGTTGACCAGCCCGAACAGGCCGTTCCTCTTGCTGTCGCTCACACAGACGTTGACCGCCTGGAAGTTGACTCCCGGGATCGGGATGTGCGAGCCCAGCCGGAACAGCACCATGATGCCCAGCGTGAACAGCAGCTTCTTGCGCAGGTCGGGCGTCTGGAACGCCCGCGCGAACGCACTGAGCACGGTGCCTCCTGCGCCTCCCGCGCGTCGTCGGCGGGAGGGTCGGTCCTGATTGGGGGAGTTTGCGGTTCGGGCTCCCGTACAGACGGCACAGGCGAGCCTACGCGCAGCCTACAAGGGAACTCCACGGACTCTAACAGTGCGCGGCCACTCCGAAGAAGCGTGAGCCGGGACTCCCCCACTCACGGGGTACGGGATGCCCGGGTTTGCCACACAAAAGAACGAGGGTCGGCACCGGCTGATTTCGGCCCGCCGGTGAAAGCCCGGGTAAAAGGACGAGCCCCGCACCCCCCGGAGGGGGTGCGGGGCTCGAAGCCGGTGATCGGCGGGGTCAGGGAGCTCAGACGAGCTCGGTGACCGTACCGCCGGCGGCCTTGATCTTCTCGGCGGCGGAGCCGGAGACGGCGTCGACCGTCACCTGCAGCGCAACCGAGACCTCGCCGGTGCCGAGCACCTTGACGAGGGAGTTCTTGCGAACCGCGCCCTTGGCGACCAGGTCCTCGACCGTGACCTCGCCACCCTGCGGGTAGAGCTCGGCCAGCTTGTCCAGGTTCACCACCTGGAACGTGATCTTGAACGGGTTCTTGAAGCCCTTCAGCTTCGGCAGACGCATGTGGAGCGGCATCTGGCCACCCTCGAAGCGCTGCGGAACCTGGTAGCGGGCCTTGGTGCCCTTGGTACCACGACCGGCGGTCTTACCCTTGGAGCCCTCACCACGACCCACGCGGATCTTGTCGGTCTTGGCACCCGGGGCGGGACGCAGGTTGTGGATCTTGATCGGGTTGTCGCCCATGATCAGTCCACCTCCTCAACCGTCACCAGGTGACGGACCGTGTGGGCCATCCCGCGGATCTCGGGACGGTCCTCCTTCACCACGACGTCGTGCATGCGCTTGAGACCAAGCGAACGCAGGGTGTCACGGTGGTTCTGCTTGCTGCCGATGTACGACTTGGTCTGCGTGATCTTCAGGCGAGCCATCAGGCGCTCACCCCAGCAGCACGAGCCCGCAGCAGGGCGGCGGGAGCCACGTCCTCCAGCGGCAGGCCACGACGGGCGGCGATCTCCTCGGGGCGAACGAGGCCCTTCAGAGCCACCACGGTGGCGTGCACGATGTTGATCGCGTTGTCCGAGCCGAGCGACTTCGACAGGATGTCGTGGATGCCGGCGCACTCCAGGACGGCGCGCACCGGACCACCGGCGATAACACCGGTACCGGGGGCGGCGGGCTTCAGCAGCACGACGCCGGCGGCCTTCTCACCCTGGATGGGGTGCGGGATGGTGCCCTGGATACGGGGGACCTTGAAGAAGTTCTTCTTGGCCTCCTCGACACCCTTCGCGATGGCGGCCGGAACCTCCTTCGCCTTGCCGTAACCGACACCCACGGTGCCCTCGCCATCGCCCACCACGACGAGCGCGGTGAAGCTGAAGCGACGGCCACCCTTGACAACCTTGGCGACACGGTTGATCGCGACGACGCGCTCGACGTAAGCGGTCTTCTCGACGGCCTGGGCGTTGCCCTGACCGTCACGCTTACGGTCGCGCCGCTCGCCACCCGTGCCGCGACCGGCGCCGCCTTCGCGGCGCTGGGGTCCAGCCATTGGAATTACCTCTCTCGTTTACGTCCGTCGACAGAGTCGACGAGCGGCTTAGAAGTCGAGCCCGGCCTCGCGAGCCGCGTCCGCCAGGGCGGCGATGCGGCCGGCGTACCGGTTGCCCGCGCGGTCGAAGACGACCGACTCGATGCCGGCGGCCTTGGCGCGCTCGGCGACCAGGCTCCCGACCTTCTTGGCCAGCTCGGTCTTGTCGCCCTCGGCGCCCTTGATGGACACGTCGAGGGTGGACGCCGACGCCAGGGTGTGACCCTTGGCGTCGTCGATGACCTGGGCGACCATGTGACGGTTCGAGCGCGTCACGACGAGACGCGGACGCACCTCGGTGCCGACGACGCGCTTGCGAACGCGGATGGCGCGGCGCTTGCGAGCGGCGCTCTTGTAGGCGTTGCCCTTGCCGATCTTGACAGAGACACTCATCGCTTACTTACCACTCTTTCCGACCTTGCGGCGGATGACCTCGCCCGCGTACTTGACGCCCTTGGCCTTGTACGGGTCGGGCTTGCGCAGCTTGCGGATGTTCGCGGCGACCTCGCCGACCTTCTGCTTGTCGATGCCGTCCACGTGGAACTTGGTGGGGGACTCGACGACGAAGGAGATGCCCTCGGGCGCGGTGACCAGGATCGGGTGGCTGTAGCCAAGCGCGAACTCCATGTCGGAGCCCTTCGCGTTGACGCGGTAGCCGACACCGCTGATCTCCAGCGACTTGCGGTAGCCCGCGGTCACACCGGTGATCATGTTCGCCACCAGCGTGCGGGTCAGGCCGTGGAGGGCCTTCGAGCGACGCTCGTCGTTCGGGCGGGTGACGAGCACAGTGCCGTCCTCGCCCTTGCCGATTGCGATGGGCTCGGCGACGACGTGGGTGAGCGAGCCCTTCGGGCCCTTCACCGAGACCGTCTGGCCATCGATGGTGACGTCCACGCCAGCGGGGACCTGGATGGGCAGCCGTCCAATGCGCGACATTGCTGTACCTCCGTTTCCCGAATTACCAGACGTAGGCGAGAACTTCTCCGCCTACGCCCTTCTTGGCGGCCTGCTTGTCGGTCAGGAGGCCGGAGGACGTGGAGATGATCGCCACGCCCAGGCCGCCGAGAACCTTCGGCAGGTTGGTGGACTTTGCGTAAACACGCAGACCCGGCTTGCTGATGCGCTTGATGCCGGCGATGGAGCGCTCACGGTTGGGGCCGAACTTGAGCTCGATGGTCAGCTTCTTGCCGACCTCGCCCTCAGCGGGCTCCTCAACCTTGTAGGAGGAGATGTAACCCTCCTGCTGCAGGATCTCGGCGACGTGCGCCTTGATCTTGCTCGACGGCATCGCGACAGAGTCGTGGTACGCCGAGTTCGCGTTACGCAGACGCGTGAGCATGTCTGCGATGGGGTCGGTCATGGTCATGATGGCCTCAGGCCTCTCTCGCCGTGGTTTCTCCGCGCCAGGTCCCCCTCCCGCACTCCGGGGAGTTCGGTAGGGGCACAAGCGCAGGGGACCTACGTCGTAGTAAGACTGGGTGCGAGCCCTCCCCAAGAGGGCCACGGGCATCCATGGGGAAGCCGTGGCAGGGGGCCCGACCCCACTACCTTACGGGAATCCGTACGGCAGCCCAAAAACGGGCGGTGTGGGATCGGGCACCTCTGCGTCGCTAGCGGTGCCTAGAGCGCTGGATTACCAGGAGCTCTTGGTCACGCCCGGCAGCTCGCCGCGGTGCGCCATCTCACGGAGGCACACACGGCACAGGCCGAACTTGCGGTACACCGAGTGCGGACGGCCGCAGCGCTGGCACCGGGTGTAGGCCCGGACGCCGAACTTCGGCTTGCGCTCGGACTTCGCGATGAGGGACTTCTTCGCCATTGGCTCACGCCTCCTTGAACGGGAAGCCCAGAGCGCGCAGGAGCGCCCGGCCCTCGTCGTCGGTCTGAGCGGTGGTCACGACGGTGATGTCCATACCGCGCTGACGGTCGACCTTGTCCTGGTCGATCTCGTGGAACATAACCTGCTCGGTCAGACCGAAGGTGTAGTTGCCACGGCCGTCGAACTGCTTCGGGGAGAGGCCACGGAAGTCACGGATACGCGGCAGAGCCAGCGACACCAGACGGTCCAGGAACTCCCACATGCGGTCACCACGGAGGGTGACGTGGGTGCCGATCGGCTGGCCCTCGCGCAGCTTGAACTGCGCGATGGACTTGCGAGCCTTGGTCACGGCCGGCTTCTGACCGGTGATCGCGGTCAGGTCGCGGATCGCGCCCTCGATCAGCTTGCTGTCACGGGCGGCCTCGCCGACACCCATGTTGACCACGACCTTGACCAGGCCGGGGATCAGCATGACGTTCTCGTACGAGAACTGCTCCTGCAGCTGGCCCTTGATCTCGGAGTTGTAACGCTCCTTGAGGCGGGGGGCCACCTTCTCAACAGTCGTCTCAGACATCAGATGTCCTCACCGGTCCGCTTGGCAACGCGGATCTTGTTGCCCTGGTCGTCGAAGCGGTAGCCGACGCGGGTGACGACCTTCTTGCCGTCCTTCTCCACGACCAGCTGGACGTTGGAGACGTGCACCGGGGCCTCGACGGTCACGATGCCACCCTGGGTACCCGGACCCGGCTTGGTGTGCTTCTTGACCCGGTTGACACCCTCGACCAGGACCTTGTTCTCAGCCGGCATGGCCTGGATGACCTTGCCCTGCTTGCCCTTGTCCTTGCCGGTGATGACCTGGACCAGGTCACCCTTCTTGATCTTCATGCTGTTCGCCATGGGTTAGAGCACCTCCGGCGCCAGCGAGATGATCTTCATGAACTTCTTGTCGCGCAGCTCGCGGCCGACCGGGCCGAAGATGCGGGTACCGCGGGGGTCACCCTCGGTGTTCTTCAGCACGACAGCGGCGTTCTCGTCGAAGCGGATGTACGAGCCATCCGGACGACGACGCTCCTTGACGGTGCGGACGACGACGCACTTGACGACGTCACCCTTCTTGACCGAACCACCGGGGATCGCGTCCTTGACGGTCGCGACGATGACGTCCCCGATTCCGGCGTAGCGGCGACCGGAGCCACCGAGAACACGGATGCAAAGGATCTCCTTGGCACCAGTGTTGTCGGCAACACGCAGTCGCGACTCCTGCTGGATCACAGCTTTCTCCTGATCGTCAACGAGAGTCGACGGGCCGGCCGCTGCTCACACCGGCGTCCCGGGGGGACCCGCTGCACATACGGCCGTACCACATCGGCTTCGTTACTTGGCCTTCTCGAGGATCTCGACGACGCGCCAGCGCTTCGTCGCGGACAGCGGCCGGGTCTCCATCAGGAGGACACGGTCGCCGACACCGCACGCGTTCTGCTCGTCGTGCGCCTTCAGCTTGTTGGTACGGCGAATGACCTTGCCGTACAGCGCGTGCTTGACGCGGTCCTCGACGGCGACGACGACGGTCTTGTCCATCTTGTCGCTGACGACGAGACCCTCGCGGGTCTTGCGGAAACCGCGCGTCTCGTTGGTGTTCTCAGTCATCAGGCGTTCTCCACCGTCTCGATGCCCAGCTCGCGCTCGCGCATCAGGGTGTAGATCCGCGCGATGTCCTTACGGACCAGCTTGAGCCGGCCGTGGTTGTCGAGCTGCCCGGTCGCCGCCTGGAAGCGGAGGTTGAACAGCTCCTCCTTGGCCTCGCGGAGCTTGGCAACGAGGGCCTCGTTGTCCAGCTGACGAAGCTCAGCAGCCTTGGTAGCGGCCGACATCAGCTTTCACCGTCCTCGCGCCGGACGATCCGGCACTTCATCGGAAGCTTGTGCGCGGCACGGGTGAGCGCCTCGCGCGCAGTCTTCTCGTTCGGGTACGACAGCTCGAACATGACCCGACCCGGGTGCACGTTCGCGATCCACCACTCCGGCGAACCCTTACCGGAACCCATGCGGGTCTCGGCCGGCTTCTTGGTGAGCGGGCGGTCCGGGTAGATGTTGATCCAGACCTTGCCACCACGACGGATGTGACGGGTGATCGCGATACGAGCGGACTCGATCTGACGGTTCGTCACGTAGGCCGGGGTCACGGCCTGGATGCCGTACTGGCCGAACGCCAGCTCGGTGCCACCCTTCGAAGCGCCGCGACGCTTCGGGTGGTGCTGCTTGCGGTGCTTGACCCTACGGGGGATCAGCATTGGGGTCAGGCCTCCGTTCCGGTGTTCTCGGCAGCCGGAGCCTCGGCGACCGGGGCCGCGGGGGCCTCGGCAGCGGCGGGACGACGGCCGCGGCCACCGCGCTCGCCACCACGGCGCTCGCCACCGCGGGCGGGACGACCACCCTCGGGACGGGCCGGGCGGTTGCCCGAGCGGGCAGCGGCGTTCTCAGCGCGGACCTCGGCGATGTTCTTGACGTCGCCCTTGTAGATCCAGACCTTCACGCCGATGCGGCCGAAGGTGGTCTTGGCCTCGAAGAAGCCGTAGTCGACGTTCGCGCGCAGGGTGTGCAGCGGCACACGGCCCTCGCGGTAGAACTCCGAACGGCTCATCTCGGCGCCGCCGAGACGACCGGAGCACTGGACCTTGATGCCCTTGGCGCCGGACTTCATGGTGCCCTGCATCGACTTGCGCATGGCACGGCGGAAGGAGACGCGGGAGGACAGCTGCTCCGCGACGCCCTGAGCCACGAGCTGGGCGTCCAGCTCGGGGTTCTTGACCTCGAGGATGTTCAGCTGGACCTGCTTGCCGGTCAGCTTCTCCAGGTTGCCCCGGATCTTGTCGGCCTCCGCGCCGCGGCGGCCGATCACGATGCCCGGACGGGCGGTGTGGATGTCCACGCGGACGCGGTCACGGGTGCGCTCGATCTCAACCTTCGAGATGCCGGCGCGCTCCATGCCCTTCGTCATGAGACGACGGATCGCGACGTCTTCCTTGACGTAGTCCTTGTACAGCTTGTCGGCGTACCAGCGGGACTTGAAGTCCGTGCTGATGCCGAGGCGGAACCCGTGCGGGTTAACCTTCTGGCCCATTACCGGGTCCCTTCCTTGCTGCTGACGACCACGGTGATGTGGCTGGTCCGCTTGCGGATCCGGTAGGCGCGGCCCTGGGCACGCGGACGGAACCGCTTCAGGGTCGGGCCCTCGTCAACGTACGCCTCGGAGATGTAGAGGTCGTCCACGTTGGAGTGGTTGTAGTTGTGCGCGGCGTTGGCAATGGCGCTGTCGAGCACCTTGCCGACCGGCACGGTGGCGGCCTGCGGAGCGAAACGCAGGACGGCCTGGGCCTCCGTGGCATTCATGCCACGGATGAGGTCCACCACGCGGCGGGCCTTCATGGGCGTCACGCGGATGTACCGCGCCTGTGCCCTGGCTTCCATGGTTGTCCCCTTAATGGAGTAAGTCATTGAGTCGTTCTGGCGCTAAAGCTCAGTACCTCTGCGGCGGAGCCGCAGCAGGGGCACCTAGCGGCGCTTCGACTTCCGGTCTTCCTTCACGTGGCCACGGAAGGTGCGGGTCGGAGCGAACTCGCCGAGCTTGTGGCCGACCATCGACTCGGTGACGAACACCGGGACGTGCTTGCGGCCATCGTGGACCGCGATCGTGTGACCGAGCATGCTCGGCGAGATCACGGAACGACGGGACCAGGTCTTGATGACGTTCTGAGTACCCGCCTCGTTCTGAGCGTCCACCTTCTTGATGAGGTGGCCGTCGATGAAGGGGCCCTTCTTAAGACTGCGCGGCATCTGACCTGCTCCTAGCGCTTCTTGTTGGTCTTGCGGCGGCGCACGATGAGCTTGTCCGACGCCTTGTTCGGGCGACGGGTGCGGCCCTCGGGCTTACCCCACGGCGAGACCGGGTGGCGACCACCGGAGGTCTTACCCTCACCACCACCGTGCGGGTGGTCGATCGGGTTCATGGCGACACCACGCACGGTCGGGCGGACGCCCTTCCAGCGCATACGGCCGGCCTTGCCCCAGTTGATGTTCGACTGCTCGGCGTTGCCGACCTCGCCGACAGTGGCGCGGCAGCGGGCGTCGACCAGACGGATCTCACCGGAGGGCATGCGCAGGTGCGCCATCTTGCCCTCACGCGCCAGCAGCTGGATGCCGGAGCCGGCCGAGCGGGCCAGCTTGGCACCGCCGCCGGGACGCAGCTCCACCGCGTGGATGGTGGTACCGACCGGGATGTTGCGCAGCGGCAGGTTGTTGCCCGGCTTGATGTCGGCGCCAGCGCCGTTCTCAATCCGGTCACCCTGCGTGATGCCACGCGGCGCGATGATGTAGCGCTTCTCGCCGTCCGCGTAGTGCAGGAGCGCGATGCGCGCGGTGCGGTTCGGGTCGTACTCGATGTGCGCGACCTTGGCCGGCACGCCGTCCTTGTCGTGACGACGGAAGTCGATCACGCGGTAGGCGCGCTTGTGACCGCCACCCTGGTGGCGAGCGGTGACACGACCGGCGTTGTTACGGCCGCCCTTGCTGTGCAGCGGGCGAACCAGCGACTTCTCCGGAGTGGACCGCGTGATTTCTACGAAGTCGGCCACGCTGGAGCCGCGACGGCCCGGCGTAGTCGGCTTGTACTTGCGGATGCCCATTTGGCTCTCTCGTCCTCGTCCTAATCGACGATCACGATCTCCTGATTCAGGAGACCGGACCACCGAAGATGTCGATGCGGTTGCCCTCGGCCAGCGTCACGATGGCGCGCTTGGTGTCCTTGCGCTTGCCAAAGCCCGTCTTGGAGCGCTTGCGCTTGCCCTGACGGTTGATCGTGTTGACAGCCTCGACCTTGACCGAGAAGACCGCCTCGACGGCCTGCTTGATCTGGGTCTTGTTGGCGCCCGGCGACACGATGAACGTGTACTTGTTCTCGTCGAGAAGGCTGTAGCTCTTCTCGGAGATGACCGGCTTCACCAGGACGTCACGGGGGTCCGTGAACGTCTTGCTCGTAACGTCGCTCATCAGGCGGCGCTCCCTTCGAGCTCGCCCTCAGCGGCAACGGCCTTGGCGGACGCGGCCGGACCGGCCACGAAACGCTCGAAGGCGGCCTGGGTGAAGACCACATCGTCGGAGACGAGCACGTCGTAGGTGTTCAGCTGACCGGCGTCCAGGATGTGCACGTGCGGCAGGTTGCGAGCGGACTTCAGGCCCAGCTCGTCCTCGCGCTCGACGACCAGGAGGACGTTCTTGCGCTCGGTGATCTTGCCGAACAGGCTCTTGGCGGCCTTGGTCGACGGCGCCTCGGTCGCGGTCACGCCGGTGACGACGTGAATGCGGTTGTGGCGGGCCCGGTCGGTGAGCGCACCGCGCAGGGCGGCGGCGATCATCTTCTTCGGGGTCCGCTGCGAGTAGTCACGCGGCACGGGACCGTGCACGACGCCACCGCCGGCGAACTGCGGCGCACGGGTCGAGCCCTGACGGGCGCGGCCGGTGCCCTTCTGGCGGTACGGCTTCTTGCCGCCACCGCGGACCTCGCCACGAGTCTTGGTCTTGTGGGTGCCCTGACGGGCCGCAGCGAGCTGCGCCACGACGACCTGGTGCATCAGCGGAACGCTGACCTTCGCGTCGAAGATCTCGGCCGGCAGCTCGATGCTGCCGGTCTTGTCGCCAGCCGGCGACAGGATGTCAATGGTGCTCATATCCTTCACAGCCCCTTCGCCGCGGTGCGGACGAGGACGAGGCCGCCGTTCGGGCCCGGGACGGCGCCCTTGATGAGCAGCAGACCCTTCTCCGCGTCGACCGCGTGCACGGTCAGGTTCTGGGTGGTCACACGCTCGTGGCCCATCCGACCGGCCATGCGCAGGCCCTTGAACACACGGCCCGGGGTGGCGCAGCCACCGATGGAACCGGGCGAGCGGTGCTTGCGCTGGGTGCCGTGACCGGCGCCGAGACCCTTGAAGTTGTGACGCTTCATGACACCGGCGAAGCCCTTGCCCTTGGAGGTGCCGGTCACGTCGACCTTGACACCCGCCTCGAACAGCTCGGCGGTGATCTCCTGGCCCAGGGTGTACTCGGACGCGTCCGAGGTACGGAGCTCGACCAGGTGGCGGCGCGGGGTGACACCGGCCTTGGCGAAGTGGCCCGCGAGGGGCTTGTTCACCTTGCGGGGGTCGATCTCGCCGAAGCCGATCTGGACGGCGTCGTAGCCGGCCGGGCTGTCGGCGGTGTGGACCTGGGTCACGACATTGGGCCCAGCCTTGACGACGGTCACCGGAACGACCCGGTTGTTCTCGTCCCAGACCTGGGTCATGCCGAGCTTCTCGCCCAGGATGCCCTTAATCTGCTTAGCCATCTTCGGTGCGCCTCTCAGAGCTTGATCTCGATGTCGACGCCAGCCGGCAGGTCGAGACGCATGAGCGAGTCAACCGTCTTCGGCGTGGGGTCGAGGATGTCGATCAGACGCTTGTGAGTACGCATCTCGAAGTGCTCGCGCGAGTCCTTGTACTTGTGCGGCGAGCGGATGACGCAGTACACGTTCTTCTCAGTGGGCAGCGGCACCGGGCCCGCGACCTGCGCACCAGTACGGATCACCGTCTCGACGATCTTCTTCGCCGAGGAGTCGATGACCTCGTGGTCGTAGGCCTTGAGCCGGATGCGGATCTTCTGTCCCGCCATGGCTACTCAGTAGTCCTTTGTCCTTAGTCACTGCACGACCCCCTCTCCGACCCCCGCGCTCGGGCGTGTCGCCTTCGCGCTTGCAAAAAACCGGCGAAGTACTTCGTCGGTTTCAAACTTTCGGGGTGGGGGGCGCCGGGTCGAGGCCCCGCACACGCTTCCCGGAAGATTCCCGTACGTCCGCCCCGCAGCTGCCGTGGCGTAGAACTCACGCTTGACGGCCATCACGGGAACGACGAGTACATGGGACTCGCTTCCGGTCCTCCCGGCGGGAGGCGCGCAGCATCGGCACTCAACCGAGCAACTTGGACATACTGCCACATGGAGCAGCCCGGATGCCAATCGGGGCCGGTGAGGTGCTCCTCACCGGCCCCGATCGGGTGGTCCGTGCGCCGCTCGGCGGTCAGCGCTGGCGCCAGATGACCCAGCCGCCCTGCTTGTCCGTCCGGTCGACGTACCAGTTCGCCGGGTGGGTCGGCCAGTACGACTCGGGGGTCGCCTTCGGGTCGGTCGGCATCGGCGTCAGGACGGCCGTGGCGCCCTCCGGGACGGGCTGCCAGCGCGGGTCCCGGTACCAGACCCGGCCCGGGTAGATCTCGTAGGTCTGGGTGGCCCGCAGGCCCCAGTCCACGTCCCAGGCGATCACCAGGTTGTCCTTGGGCTTGATCCCGGCGGCCTGGGTGAACCCCGTGGCCGCGGGCTTGCGCCACTTCGAGAACGGCTGGGAGACGTGCTCGGTGATCGTCGAGATCGAGAAGCAGGCGAAGAACGCCAGCGTGACGCCGATCGCCCACATCACCTTGCGGCCGCCCGCGAGCAGCAGCAGCACGACGCCCGCCAGGACCACGAACGCGGCGGCCGTCGTCCGCATCATGTTGAGCTTCGACCAGTCCGCGGCCAGGAAGGCGGCGTCCGGCATGCCCCACAGCACGAACACCTGGGTGCGCAGCTTGGAGCCGGCCGACCAGATGACGCCCTGCGCCAGCAGCAGCGTGAACCCGGCGGTGGCGATCGCCGCGTACCCGAGGCGCTTGCGCGGGAAGCGGGCGAGGATCGCGGTGCCCGCCACGAAGGCGGCCGGGATCAGGTACGAGGTGTACCGGGCGTACACCCAGTCGTCGATCCGGGCGTCGTCCGGCAGCGCCGCGGCGGAGGCCAGCGCGGTGCCGAAGAGCAGCGCCACCATGACGCCGCCGACGATCCGGTCCGGCCGCTGGAAGCGGCCGCTGAACACCGCGAAGACGCAGACCACGATGGCCAGCCCGCCGATGCCCCAGGTCGAGACGATGAAGTACCAGACCTGGCCGACCGTCCGGGTCAGGGTGCGATGGAGGATGCTGAAGTCCTTCAGGCCGTCCATCAGGAAGGTGCCGACCTGGCTCGGCGGCACCGTGAACTGCCGCTCCAGCCACCAGGCGAGCGCCTTCGCGCCGCCCGCGCCGACGCCGAGCGCGCCGAGCCCGACCAGCGTGGTGCGCCAGGGCGCCCAGCGCAGCACCAGCACGCCGACCAGGACCACGCCGGTCACCGCGACCACGACGCCGCCGCGGTCGTGGGTGGCCATCGAGTAGCCGGCCGCGAGGCCCATGCCGATCGCGTACCAGTAGCGCCGCTTCACCGGGCCTTCGGTCAGCCAGCCGTGCATGCACAGCAGCCAGCTCAGGATCAGCACCGGCAGGACCGTGTCCGACATGGCGAACTGCGAGTAGAAGATCACCGGCGGCAGCAGCGCGGCGACGCCGCCGAACACGTACGCCAGCAGTCGGCGCACGCCCAGGCGGCGCAGCGCCAGGTAGGCCAGCGGGAACACCAGCGCGTTGAGCAGCGCGTTGATGCCGAGGATCAGGTGGTAGACCGTGGTCGGGTCGGAGGAGAGCCGCATCGCCGGGGAGATCAGCAGCGGGTAGCCGCCCGGGATGACCACGCCGACCGGGACCTCGGTGGTCGAGCGGCCGGCCAGGACGCGCGACAGCACGAGGTAGGTGTCCTCGTCCGGGTGCACCGAGGGGAAGTCCAGGCCCCGGACGAGCACGAGGCGGAAGACGACCTCCAGCGCGTAGCCGACGACCAGCGCCACCGGCCAGAACCACCGGCGGGTCCGGATCTCGTCGAACCGCCGCACCAGGCGGTCCGTCAGCTCGGACCGCCCCTCCCCCGGCTCGGGTCGTCTGTTCTGCTGGGCACCGCGGTGCTCACCGACGGTGTCTGCTGTTGTCTGCACTGAAGTCCGACTCTTCCCCTGGATGGTCCGGGCTACGAGAGACCCGGCAGGCCGTTCGGCCCCGATCGCGGCCGTGCGGTCGCCCGGAGGCGCCGGCGAGGACGGCCGTTCGTGGAGTTCACGCTAACAAGTTGCACAGAACCCGTGCACGAACACGGGCTGTCCAACCTCCCCCACCCTCGTGACGCCCCGGGCACCCGGCCCGGTTCAGCTCCGCCCGGCGAGCTGCCGGGCGGGCGTCGCCGCCTTCTTGGCGGCGGGCTGGATCGCCTTGATGTGCTTGGGCATCCGGCGGATCATCGCGAGCAGCAGGACCAGGCCGGCCCGGGCGAGGTAGATGGTCGCCTTGATCGGGGAGGCGCTGGGCGTGCCGGTGGTCCGTTCGCGCATCGCGACCGGGACCTGCCGGATGACGAAGCCGCAGCGGGCCGCGCCGACCATGCTCTCGATCGTGTCGCCCAGGTACTCGACCGGGTACCACTGCGAGAAGAACTCGATCATCGGCTTGTTGCAGGCCTTGAAGCCCGAGGTGGTGTCGGTCAGCCGGGTGCGGGCGATCCGGGAGAGCACCACCGAGAGCAGCTTCATCGCCCAGGAGCGCGGGCCGCGCACCCGGTACGAGCCCTCGCCGGCGAAGCGGGCGCCGATGACCAGGTCGGCCTCGTCGAGCTTGGCGATCAGCGACGGCACGTACGAGGGGTCGTGCTGGCCGTCCGCGTCGCACTGCAGGGCGATGTCGTAGTCGTGCAGGTGCGCGTAGCGGTAGCCGAAGCGCATGGCGCCGCCGACGCCCAGGTTGTACGGCAGCTGCGCGACCTTGGAGCCGTGCGCGGCGGCGACGGCCGCGGTGTCGTCGACCGAGCCGTCGTCGACGACCAGGGTGTCCACGCCCGGCAGCTTCTGCTGGATCTCGCGGAGGATCTTGGGCAGTCCCTCGGCCTCGTTCCAGGCCGGGAGGATGATCAGTACCCGCTTGCCGTCGATCATGCCGTCACCCCGGGGTCGGTCGCCTTGGCGGCGTCGTTGTTGCTGCGCGCGATCGGGTAGTCGTGGTGCTCGGCCAGGTACGCGCGCATCATCGCGACGTCCTCGGCCAGGGTGCGGGTCTCCGCCTCCAGCCGGGAGGCCTCCCAGCTCAGGTGCAGCGAGACCAGCAGCAGCAGGACGAAGCCCGCGAACAGGACCAGGCTGACGCCGGAGGCGATGCCCAGCTTCCGGGCGGTCGAGTCCAGGATCGTCGGGAAGAAGCCGAGCGGCGCGACGACGACGCCGATCGCGAGCCAGATCGCCGCGTACTTCTCCCGCAGCTGCTGGCGACGCAGCAGCTCCAGGATGTAGACGAGCACCAGCACGCCGGTGATCGAGGTGATGACGGTGAGATGCACGACTGAGGGCGCCTTTCAGCGACAGTGGCGTGGCCAAGTAATCACAGTGTAAAAGGCGTGGCGCTACGTGCCTGCCGCCGCCGGTTGTGGTAGCCCCGGTCGACGGAGCCTCAGACCTCGGACGACTGAGGAGTCGCCAGCGGTTCCGGCTGTTCCGTCACGGGCCCGGCCGGAGCGGCCAGGGAGCGGTTCAGCGCCCATAGCATGGCAGCCGCGCTCACGGCGGCACCAGCCAGGTAGGCGAGTTCGACCCGGGTCGCGATCGCGCCGGGCACCACGGTGACGGCGACCAGGACCACGGTGCCGGCGAGCCAGGAGGCCAACTGCCGCTGGTGACGGCCGAGCGAGAGCAGCGCCTGGCCGAAGACCGTGGCGAGCATGTAGCAGAGCGTGCCGAGCGACAGCCACAGGAAGTCGACCGGACCGAGCACGTCCTGCGCCTTGAAGAACAGTCGGATGGCCCACGGGCCGAGCACCACGGTCGGCACACCGGCGGCGGTGCACATCAGCACCACGATGCCGCCGGTGCGCAGCAGCACCTTGCGGAACTCCCCGTGGTTGCCGGCCGCCGCGGCGCCGGACAGCGAGGAGACCAGCGAGGCCTGGATGGCGGCGTACGCGAAGAGCGGCACCCGGGCCAGCACCACCGCGTTGAGCAGCGCCGCGATCAGCGCCTTGGAGGACGGCGAGAGCACGCCGACGCTGACCACCGCGGCGTTGACCATGAGCTGCGCCAGCAGCGTCGAGCCGGTCAGCAGGCCGAGGCCGGTGACGACGTCGCGCCAGGCCGGGGCCGGGCCGCCGCGCCGGTCGGCGAGGACCGAGCGCATCCCGATCGCCGAGGCGGCGAGCGGCGCGATCACCAGGATCAGGCTGAACGCGAACGCCGAGTGCACGCCGAACAGCGGGATCAGCGCGGCCAGGCCGATCCGCAGACCGCCGTCGACGCCCAGCTGGAGGCCGTACGCACCGAACTTGCCGAGGCCGGCCAGCGCGCCGCGGGCGACCGAGCTGACCGCCAGGCCGACCAGGGCGCCGCCCATGCCGACCACCAGGCCGAGGTCACCGGAGAAGAACCGGTCGGCGATCGGACGGGCCGCGGCCGCGACGCCGACCAGCACCACGGCGAGCACCGCGACGGTGGCCAGCAGCACCCGCCGGATGGCCGGCCCGGGGCCCTGGCCGGCCACGTCACGGGCGGCCACCAGCCGGTTCAGCTCCAGCTCGACCGGCGAGAAGAGCCCGTACCCGACCGACATGACCAGGGTCCACAGCATCGAGACCCCGGCGACCTGCGTGGTGTCCAAGCCGTGCCCGGCGAGCGCCAGGAAGATGTACGAGGAGGCACCGAGCACGACGGTGCCCCCCGCGACGAGCCGCACACCGGGGGGCAGCGCCCCCAGCAGCTTGGCCACCGGGTTCGTCATCGCAGGGCGGCCTTGGCCTTCAGCGGCTCCCACCAGGCGCGGTTCTCGCGGTACCAGGCGATGGTGGCCGCGAGGCCGTCCTCGAAGCGCACCTGCGGGGTGTAGCCCAGCTCCTCGCTGATCTTGGTGATGTCGAGCGAGTAGCGCAGGTCGTGGCCCTTGCGGTCGGCGACCGGCTCGACCGAGGACCAGTCCGCGCCGGCGGCCTGCAGCAGCAGCTCGGTGAGCTCCTTGTTGGTC
Organism: Kitasatospora sp. NPDC094028; assembly: GCF_049543595.1. Taxonomy (NCBI): domain Bacteria; kingdom Bacillati; phylum Actinomycetota; class Actinomycetes; order Kitasatosporales; family Streptomycetaceae; genus Kitasatospora; species Kitasatospora sp. NPDC094028. The sequence continues at coordinate 18,437 of NZ_JBMVFA010000039.1, forward strand.
AGCTCGGTGCCGCCGCCGATGTTGTAGACCTCGCCGGCCCGGCCCTTGCGCATGGCGAGCTCGATGCCGCGGCAGTGGTCGGAGACGTGCAGCCAGTCGCGGATGTTGCCGCCGGTGCCGTACAGCGGCACCTTCTTGCCGTCCAGCAGGTTCGTGGTGAACAGCGGGATGACCTTCTCCGGGAACTGGTAGTGCCCGTAGTTGTTGGAGCAGCGGGTGACCACCACGTCCATGCCGTGGGTGCGGTGGTAGGCGAGCGCCAGCAGGTCGGAGCCGGCCTTGGAGGCGGAGTACGGGGAGTTGGGGGCCAGCGGCCACTCCTCCGTCCAGGAGCCCTCGGAGATCGAGCCGTACACCTCGTCGGTGGAGACGTGGACGAAGCGGGCGACACCGTGCTTGCGGGCGGCGTCCAGCAGCACCTGGGTGCCGAGGACGTTGGTCACCACGAACGGGCCGGCGCCCTCGATCGAGCGGTCGACGTGCGACTCGGCCGCGAAGTGCACGACCACGTCGTGCCCGGGCATCACCTGGTCGACGGCCTCGGCGTCGCAGATGTCGCCGCGGACGAAGGCGTAGCCCTCGTGCCCGGCGACCGGGGCCAGGTTGGCCTCGACACCGGAGTAGGTGAGCTTGTCGAAGACGGTGATCTGATCCGTTGCGTCGGCGCCGAGCAGCTGCCGGACGAACTCTGAACCGATGAAGCCGGCGCCGCCGGTGACGAGGATGCGCATAGTGCGGGCAGTCTACCGGGGCGAGGAGAACCCTCCGCCCCGGCCCGGCAGAGGCCCGCGGGCCTCACATAAGCTGCGGGGCATGCGTGGAATCCTCTTGGCCGGCGGCACCGGCTCCCGACTCTGGCCGCTGACCCGGGCTGTCTCGAAGCAGCTCCTCCCGGTCTTCGACAAGCCGATGATCTACTACCCGCTGTCCACCCTGGTGATGGCCGGGATCAGCGAGATCCTGATCATCACGACCCCCCAGGACCAGGAGCAGTTCCAGCGTCTGCTCGGCGACGGCTCCCAGTTCGGGCTGAAGCTGGAGTACGCCGTCCAGGAGAAGCCCGAGGGCATCGCCCAGGCCTTCGTCCTCGGCGCCGACTTCATCGGCGACGAGCCGGTCGCGCTGATCCTGGGCGACAACATCTTCCACGGCAGTGGCCTGGGCACCCGGCTCGCCCAGCGCACCGACCCGCAGGGCGGCATGGTGTTCGCCTACCCCGTCGCCGACCCGACCGCCTACGGCGTCGTCGAGTTCGACGAGGCCGGCCAGGTCATCTCGATCGAGGAGAAGCCGACCGCGCCGAAGTCCCGCTACGCGGTGCCCGGCCTGTACTTCTACGACAACCGCGTGGTGGAGATCGCCCGCGACCTGACGCCGAGCGCCCGCGGCGAGCTGGAGATCACCGCCGTCAACGAGGAGTACCTCAAGCTCGGCGAGCTGCACGTCACCGTGCTCGACCGCGGCACCGCCTGGCTGGACACCGGCACCTTCGTCTCGATGGTCCAGGCCTCGGAGTTCGTCCGGGTCATCGAGGAGCGCCAGGGCTTCAAGATCGGCTGCATCGAGGAGGCCGCCTGGCGGGCCGGCCTGATCGACGACGCGCAGCTGCGCGAGCTGGCCGAGCCGCTGTGCAAGAGCGGCTACGGCCAGTACCTGATCGCGCTGCTCGACGAGGAGGCGGCCAAGTGAAGTTCCGCGAGCTGTCCATCGAGGGCGCCGTCGAGGTCACCCCGCAGCTGCACGGCGACCCGCGCGGCCTGTTCATGGAGTGGTACCGCTTCGACCACCTGCAGGAGGTCGTCGGCCACCCGCTGCGGCTGGCCCAGGGCAACCTGTCGGTGTCCGCCAAGGACGTGGTGCGCGGCATCCACTTCGCCGACGTCCCGCCCGGCCAGGCCAAGTACGTCAGCTGCGTGCGCGGCGCCGTCCTGGACGTGATCGTCGACCTGCGGGTGGGCTCCCCCACCTTCGGGAAGTGGGAGTTCGTCCGGCTCGACGACGTCGAGCGCAAGGCGGTCTACATCGCCGAGGGCCTCGGCCACGGGTTCTGCGCCCTGACCGACGACGCCACCCTGTCGTACGTCTGCTCCGAGACCTACAACCCGACCGGCGAGCACGCGGTGCACCCGCTCGACCCGGACCTCGGCATCGAGTGGCCCACCGACGCCCCGCAGCTGTCCGCCCGCGACGCCGCCGCGCCCTCGCTCGCCGAGGCGATCGCGAGCGGTCTGCTGCCGGACTACGAGAAGTGCCGCGCGTACACCGAGGGCCTGCGCAAGGGCTGAGCTCGACCGATGCCCGGACCACGGCCCCACCGGGCGGTGGTCCGGGCATCACCGTCGGTGGGGGCCCGCGCGCGGCTCAGTATGATGGGCGCGCCGCGGGGCCCCGCCCCGCCCGCCGGCCCGAACCGACCTCCGGATGTGCCTCCACCATGACCACCCTGGAAATCCTGCTGCCGTACTACGGCGACGTCGCTCTGATGCAGGAAGCCGTCCGCAGCGTGCTGGCCCAGACCGACCCGGACTGGCGGCTCACCGTCGTGGACGACGGGAAGGAGCCCGGGGTCCCGGAATGGTTCGCCGAGCTGGGCGACTCCCGGGTGCGGTACTTCCGCAACGAGCAGAACCTCGGCGTCACCGGCAACTACCGCAAGTGCCTCGGGCTGGCCGAGTACGAGCACCTGGTGTTCATGGGCACCGACGACGTCATGCTGCCCAACTACGTCGCCACCGTCCGCTCGATCCTGGCCCAGTACCCGGGCGTCGCGATGATCCAGCCCGGCGTCCAGGTCATCGGCAGCGACGGCCGGCCGACCACCTCGCTCGCCGACGAGTCCAAGCGCCGCATCTACGCGCCCAAGCAGCGCGGCCGCGTGCTGATGGGCGGCGAGGACCTCGCGGTCAGCCTGCTGAAGGGCAACTGGCTGTACTTCCCGTCGATCTGCTGGCGCACCGAGGCCGTGAAGACCACCGGCTTCCGCGACAACCTGGAGATCATCCAGGACCTCGCCCTGGTCATCGACCTGCTGCAGGCCGGCGAGCAGATGGTCGTCGACGACGAGCGCGCTTTCCAGTACCGCCGGCACGCCGTCAGCATCTCCTCCTCGTCCGCGTTCAGCGGCACCCGCTTCACCGAGGCCCGGCGCTACTTCCTGGACGCCGCCGACCGCCTCGACGCCCAGGGCTGGCCGCGGGCGGCGCGCGCCTCCCGGGTGCACCTGTCCGCCCGCATCCACGCCCTCACCCTCGTCCCGGGCGCGATGCGCGCCGGCCAGTGGGAGGGCGCGAAGACCCTGCTGCGCAACGCCACCAGCACGGCCCGCCGGCCCCGCTGACCCCTTCGTCTCCCCCTTGGAGTCCTCCGCAATGAGCGCACCGCACACGGCACCGGCCCGGGTGGCCGTCCTCGGCGGCACCGGCTTCATCGGCCGGGTGCTCGGCGCCCGGCTGCTGGAGCGCGGCGCCGAGGTGGTCAGCCTCGCCCGCAAGGCCCCGGCCGAGCCGGCGCCCGGCCGCTTCCTCGCCTTCGACCTCTCCACCGGCGACCCGGCCGAGCTCACCGCGCTGCTGGAGCGCGAGCGGATCGACACCGTCGTCAACGCGGCCGGCGGCATGTGGGGCCTGAACGACGAGCAGATGTACCAGGCCAACGTCGTCCTCACCGAGAAGCTGGTCGAGGCCGTCGCCGCGATGGCCGCCCCGGCCCGGCTCGTCCACCTCGGCACCGTGCACGAGTACGGCATGGCCCCGGTCGGCACCAGCCAGCGCGAGAGCGACCCGGCCGCCCCGGTGATGGAGTACGGCAAGCTCAAGCTGGCCGCCACCGAGGCCGTCGTGCGCGCCGTCGAGGCCGGCCGGATCTCCGGCGTCGTGCTGCGCCTCGGCAACGTCGTCGGCGCCGGCCAGCCCGGCCACAGCCTGCTCGGCGTCATGGCCGGCAAGCTCGACGCCGCCCGCCGGGCCGGCGAGGCCGCGCAGCTCTCGCTCCAGCCGCTCACCGCCCTGCGCGACTTCGTGGACCTCACCGACACCCTCGACGCCGTCCTGCTGGCCGCCGCCGACCGCTCGGCCCCGCCCGTCGTCAACGTCGGCACCGGCTCCGCCTCCACCGCCCGGCACCTGGTCGAGCTGCTGATCGAGGAGAGCGGCGTGCCGACCGAGATCACCGAGGTCCCGGCCCCGGACGGCACCGGCCCGGAGACGGAGTGGCAGCAGCTCGACGTCACCGTCGCCCGGGAGAGCCTCGGCTGGACCCCTCGCCGCACCCTCCGCGACGCCGTCCGCGAGCTCTGGCTCGCTCAGACCGCCGCCCCGGCCGAGTAGGGCAGCGCCCGACAGAGCAGCACCGGCGCCGGACGGACCCACCCGTCCGGCGCCTCCGCCATCGCGGCAGCACCGACCAGTCCCTGAGGAACCCCCATGAGACCGCGCAGTCTGCTCCAATCCCGGGGCACCCTGGCCGAGTTGTTCTCCGGCCGTGCCAACAGCTTCGGCCTGCTGCGGGTGCTGCTGGCCTCCTCCGTGGTGGTCTCGCACGTCTACCCGCTGGCCTGGGGCCACCTGGACCCGCTGTGGAAGAAGAGCGGCGAGCAGACCGACATCGGGAAGATGGCCGTGATCGGCTTCTTCGTGCTCTCCGGGTTCATGATCACGGGCAGCGGCCGGCGCACCACCATCGGCCGCTACTCCTGGCACCGGGCGCTGCGCATCCTCCCCGGCCTCTGGGGCTCGCTGGTCATCTCCACCCTGGTGATCATGCCGCTGCTGTACCGCTGGCAGCACCACACCCTGAACGGCTTCTGGAGCGACCCGAACGGCCCGAAGACCTACCTGCTCGGCACCTGGAACACCTCGCTGACCGGCGGCTGGGACGTCTCCGGCGTGATCCACGAGGGCATCCGGCGCGGCACCAACTTCGACGGCAGCGTCAACGGCGCGCTCTGGTCCCTCAAGTACGAGATCCTCTGCTACATCGTCGTCGGCCTGCTGGCCGCCGGCGGGGTGCTGCTGCGGGCCCGCCGCTTCGTCCCGCTCGCGGCGGTCGCGCTCTGGGTGCTGATCCTCAACGACTGGATGGACGCGCCCGGTTGGCGCGGCATCCCCGGCGACATGGGCTCCGGCGTCAACCTCCCGGGCCTGGGCTCACTGAGCATCCACTTCATCGTCCACCTGGGCTTCGTCTTCCTGATCGGCGCGACCTTCCAGCTCTACCGCGAGCGCATCCCGATCAACGACGCGCTGGCGCTGGCGTCCGCGGTGGCCTTCTTCGCCACCCTGCGCTGGGGCGGCGTCTTCGTGATCGGCTACCCGGCCTTCGCGTACCTGCTGCTGTGGCTGGCGATCCGGCTGCCCGGCCCGTTCCAGCGGATCGGGCGCAAGCGGGACTACTCGTACGGCATCTACATCTACGGCTTCACCGTCGAGCAGGCGCTGGCGATGCTCGGTTACGCCAAGTACGGCAAGCCCGCCTTCCTCGCCTGCGCGCTGGCCGGGACGGTCGTGCTGGCCGCGCTGTCCTGGCACCTGATCGAGTCCCCGGTGATGAAGCTGAAGGACTGGACGCCCGGGCCGATCCGCCGGCTCAAGGCCCGCAAGGCGGCCGCGACCGCCCCGGCGACACCGGACACCGCCGCCGCGCCGACCGAGCGCCGCGAGGCCGAGGCCGTCCGGCCGCCCACCGTGTCCGCGTAGCGCCCGCCCGACGAACGGAAGAGCGCCCGGTGCCTGAGGCACCGGGCGCTCTTCCGTTCCCCGCGGGGCTCAGTCCTTGAAGACCCAGACCTTCATCAGCAGGAAGCGGACCACGGTGGCCAGGCCGTTGGCGACGATCAGGCCGCCGACCTCGACGACCTTGGAGGCGTTCGGCGCCGCGTAGTGCAACAGCGCCAGCACGCCCGAGCTCAGACCGAGCCCGATCAGGAAGGCCACCGCGCCCTGCAGCTGGTGCTTGAGCGCCCCCTCCGAGCCGGTGATGCCGAAGGTGAAGCGGCGGTTGGCGGCGGTGTTGGCGACGGCGCTGACCGCGAGCGCGATCAGGTTGGCGATCTGCGGATCGACCACCAGCCGGGCCACCACGTAGAGGCCGAGGTAGAAGAGCGTGCTCAGCACCCCGATGATCATGAAGGACGGGAGCTGCCGCTTGGCCGCGGAGCCGGACTGCTCCGCGGCCCCCGCCTCGTCGGTGGCCGCGGCGGCCCGCTTGTCGGTGGAGACCATGTCTGTGCCCATGCTTCGTCGTCGGGTCGGGTCGGTGGTCAGGACAGCTCGTACACGGCCACCCGGCCGTTGTCGAACACCTTCGGGGCGAGCTTCGCCAGCAGCGGCGACTCCGTGCCCGCCTTGCGCTGGACCACCAGGTAGCGGACGTGGTGGTCGTCGTGCAGCCGGCGCAGGACGTCGGCGGTCGGGTGGTAGAAGGCGTCCTCGTTGAGCTTGAGCAGCCCCTCGTCCCAGAACGGCGCGGTGGTCGCCGCGGCGCCGGCGGCCGTCGCCATCAGGCGCGGCGCGTACGCCCAGCCCTCGATCAGGACGGACCGCTCCGAGTAGGCCCCCAGCCAGTGCGAGCGGTAGTTGCCGCAGGCCGGGCCGTTCTTGTAGTCCTCGAACTCCCAGCAGTGGCTGTTGGTGGCCAGGACGTCCTTCGGGTCGCTGTGCGCCCGCACCCAGCGGGCGCCGTCGATCTGCGACTTCGGCAGGATCCAGGAGCCCTCCCAGACCACGTGCCGGGCCTGCAGGACGTCCAGCCCGAGGCCGGGCAGGCCGATCGCCAGGGTGGCGGTCAGCAGCACCACGCCGCCGCGCCGCCGCAGCGCCGGCACCGCCCGGGCCACGGCCCACCACAGCACCCCGCAGACGGCGGCGATCGCGGCCAGCACGCTGGCGGCGAGCAGCGCGGGCAGCAGCGGGTCGTACGAGTGCCAGGCCTGCTCGTGGCCGAACAGCTCGACCGCCCACGTCGCCCAGTCCGCGGCGTGCCGGTAGATCAGGTACGTCAGGCCGCCCGCGAGCGCGAGCGCGCCGGCCAGCAGCGCGGCCACGGCCCGGCGCGGCAGCGCGGCCCGCTCGACGGCCTCGCAGTAGCCCCAGGCCGACAGCAGGGCGCCGAACGGCAGGCCGGCGATGGTGAAGTAGCTGGAGTTGAAGCCGTTCACGGCCAGGTAGGCGGCCGGCCCGGCGACCGCGCCGCCGAGCAGGAACCACTGCACCGGCTCCAGCCGGAACCGCCGGTGCCACATCAGCGGCAGCGCGCCGACCACCTTCAGCTGGTGGTTCAGCAGGAAGGCGCCCAGGGTCGCGGCGACCACCACGGCCTGCACCGCCGCCGTCCGGCTGTGCTGCGGATCGGCCCAGTACTGCTGGACGTTGCCGAACGGTATGACCTCCAGGCCGTAGCTCTCGAAGTCGAAGATGACGGCCGTCGCGAACAGCTGTGCGGCGCCGATCACCGCCCCGAGGCCGACGATCGGCCAGGGGATGCGCCGGGTGCCGATCAGCACCATCAGCCCGGCGAAGGCCAGGCCGGCCAGGGTCACCGGCAGCGAACTCGCCTTGGCGGCGCTGGAGGCGAGCGCGAAGAAGGCGGTGAGCACGAACGCGCCGCGGCCCAGCGCCGGAGCGCGCCCGTCGTCCGCGGGCCCGCCGTCCGCCCGGCCGCGCCGCAGCACGTCGCCGACCACGCCGATCAGGGCGATCAGCAGCGGCTGGCTGTAGGTCAGCGAGAGGCTGACGAAGGACATCAGCCGGACGGCGGGTGCGCCGAAGGTCCAGCTGCTGACGTTGTTCGGGTAGGTCGCGGTGAACTCGCCGACCGCGAAGACCAGCACCGCCGCGACCGGAGCGGCCCAGGCCCGGCCGCTCAGCCGCTGGGCGACCACCGCCGTCACCAGGATGCCCAGCGCGGCCAGCGCCGGGACCATCAGCCGCATCTCGATCACGGTCAGGTCGATGTGGCCGACCAGGTCGCCCATCGCCATGTGGACGAAGGTGAACCAGTGGTAGTGCAGCGGCTCCCCCGCCGCCTGCGGCAGGGTGGGCGGGAAGTCGTGCTTGGCGTTGCCCGCGAGCGACAGCAGGTACGGCAGGTCCCCGTACTGCCGGGTGGTGTCACTGTCCGGCAGGATCGGGAAGCGGGAGAGGAAGACCTCGTAGTAGTACAGCGAGGTCAGCGCGACGACGCCGGCCACCGACCAGGACCAGCCCGCCGACTGGCGCCGGTAGCCGCGCGGCCGCCAGTGCCGGCGCAGCCCGGGCACCGCCACGAACGGCACGACCACCAGCAGCGGCCAGGCGATCGCCGCCTTCTGCAGGCCGAGCGGCATCAGCACCGCCCACGCCGCCAGCTCCAGCACCAGGCCGGTGGCGGCGCCGAGCGCCAGGTCCTCGATCAGCGTGTACGGCCGGCGCCGCAGCGCCCGGAACACCAGGGTGCCGGGCAGCAGCACGCCCCAGGCCGCGTAGAAGGTGTAGCGGGCGATGTCGCCGGGCTGGGTGTCCGCGGCCAGCAGCAGGGCGACCAGCAGCAGGTAGGCGGCAGCGGCCGGGGCGAAACGCAGCAGCCGGCGGAGCACCGGTTCCCCGGGCCCGCCGGCCGTCACCGCCGTGGCGCGGGCCGGCGCGTCCCGCAGGCGCACGTCTCCCGGCTCCGGCGAGGTCCCGGTACTGTCGGTGCTCCCCATGCTGTCCATTCCGTTGTCCTGGCCCCTCGGGCCGGTGGCGCCGTGAGACGGCCGACGTCCGCGGCCGGGGCGGTGGGCCCCGGCCGCGGACGGCGGTGGTGCTCAGCCCGCGTAGGTGGCGGTCCGGCGGCTCGTGCGGTTGTTGTCCTCGGCCGAGTCGTAGCCGACGAAGTAGGCCGGGCGGGCCTGGGACGCCGAGTAGATCCGGCCGACGTACTCGCCCAACAGGCCCATGCAGATCAGCTGGACGGCACCGAGGAAGAGCATCCCGATGAACAGCGAGGACCAGCCGGGCACGGTCTTGCCGAGCGCGTACTCGACCGTGGTGTAGATCCCCAGCGCGAAGCAGAGCAGGAAGCTCAGCACGCCCAGCCAGGTCGCCAGCCGCAGCGGGGCGGCGGAGAAGTTGGTGATGCTGTCGACGGCCAGCCGGAGCATCTTCGACAGCGGGTAGTGGGTGCTGCCGGCCACGCGCTCCTCGCGCACGTAGACGACCTCGCCGCTGGGGAAGCCCAGCCACGGCACCAGCAGGCGGTAGACCGGCTGGTGCTCGGGCAGCGCCTTCAGCGCCTCGACGGCGGCCCGGCTCAGCAGGCGGAAGTCGCCGGCCTGGTTGGGCATCTTCTTGCCGACGAGCTTGCGCATCAGCCAGTAGTAGGCACCGGCCGTGCGCCGCTTGAAGACGGTGTCGGTGCCGCGGTCGCCGCGGACGCCGTAGACGATGTCGAGGTTCTGCTCGCGGGCGAGCGAGAGCATCTCGGGGATCTTCTCCGGCGGGTCCTGCAGGTCGGCGTCGATCGAGACGACGTAGTCGCCGAAGGCCCGGTGGATGCCGGCGGTCAGCGCGGCCTGGTGCCCGGAGTTGCGGGCGAAACGGACGATCCGGAACTCCGGCCAGTCCTGGTGGATCTTCTGCATGAGCGCCGGGGTCGCGTCCGTGCTGCCGTCGTCGATGCCGACGACCTCGTAGCTGATGCCGAGGTCGTCGAGGATCGGACGCAGCCGCTCGACGGTCAGGGGCAGCGCCTCCTGCTCGTTGTAGATCGGCATGACGACCGACAACAGCGGCGCGGGCCCCCCGGCCAGACCGTTCTCGGATGCTGCGTTGAACATCGTGCTTGCCTGTCCCCATGTATCGAGTGCGATCGAGAAGGTGCTCCGCCGGGAGAACGCACCGACCGGAGCCTCTCCCAGCGCCCCGGAAATCGTGGACGACAACGAGGGAGAGCCCAATGAGCGGCCAGGATAGCAGTCGGTTCTGGACAAACATTCAACAGGCCGTTACCGGAATCGAACGGAATCACCATGTCCGGACACACCGAAGGGCCCCGCACACCCGGAGGTGTGCGGGGCCCTTCGGCTCAGCCTGTGCGAGGCAGGCAGGTCAGAGCATCAATTACTTGATGATCTTGGTGACCTGGCCGGCGCCGACGGTGCGGCCACCCTCACGGATGGCGAACTTCAGGCCCTCCTCCATGGCGATCGGCTGGATCAGCGCGACCGTCATGGCGGTGTTGTCGCCCGGCATGACCATCTCGGTGCCCTCGGGGAGGGTCACGACGCCGGTCACGTCCGTGGTACGGAAGTAGAACTGCGGGCGGTAGTTGTTGAAGAACGGGGTGTGGCGGCCACCCTCGTCCTTCGACAGGATGTAGGCCTGGGCCTCGAAGTCGGTGTGCGGGGTAACCGAACCCGGCTTGATGATGACCTGGCCGCGCTCGACGTCCTCGCGCTTGATGCCACGGAGCAGCAGACCGACGTTCTCACCGGCCTGGCCCTCGTCGAGCAGCTTGCGGAACATCTCGATGCCGGTGACCGTGGTGGTGGTCTTGGTCTCCTTGATGCCGATGATGTCGACAGTCTCGTTGACCTTGAGGATGCCACGCTCGATGCGGCCGGTGACGACGGTGCCACGACCGGTGATCGTGAAGACGTCCTCGATCGGCATCAGGAACGGCTGGTCCACGGCGCGAGCCGGGGTCGGGATGCTCTCGTCGACGGCCTTCATCAGGCCGAGGAGCTTCTGGCCCCACTCGGCGTCGCCCTCGAGGGCCTTCAGCGCGGAGACGCGGACGACCGGCAGGTCGTCGCCCGGGAACTCGTACTCGGAGAGCAGCTCGCGGACCTCGAGCTCGACGAGCTCCAGGATCTCCTCGTCGTCCACCATGTCGGCCTTGTTCAGGGCGACGACGATGTACGGAACGCCGACCTGGCGGGCCAGGAGGACGTGCTCCTTGGTCTGCGGCATCGGGCCGTCGGTGGCGGCGACCACCAGGATGGCGCCGTCCATCTGGGCGGCACCGGTGATCATGTTCTTGATGTAGTCAGCGTGACCCGGGCAGTCGACGTGCGCGTAGTGACGGTCCTCGGTCTGGTACTCGACGTGCGCGATCGAGATGGTGATACCGCGCTGACGCTCCTCCGGGGCCTTGTCGATCTGGTCGAACGGCGTGAAGGGGTTCAGGTCCGGGTACGCGTCGTGCAGCACCTTGGTGATGGCCGCGGTCAGCGTGGTCTTGCCGTGGTCGATGTGACCGATGGTGCCGATGTTGACGTGGGGCTTCGTCCGCTCGAACTTCGCCTTGGCCACTGAGTCCTCCTGAGGACAGTTCCTGTACGCCGTGCTGACGTCAGTTGGTCTTTGATCGGGCTTGGTCCGGGTGCCGGAAGCACCTCGTACCGTCCCATGGGTGGGGGCCGGAGGCCCTGGGAGAATCCGTCCGGATCCTCCCAGGTCGCCTCCTAATAGCCTAAAGGGTCGGAATCATCCCGAAAGTCGGGACGTCACTCGCCCTTGGACTTGGCGATGATCTCCTCAGCCACGGCCTTGGGGACCTCGGCGTACGAGTCGAACTGCATCGAGTAGCTCGCGCGACCAGAGGTCTTGCTGCGCAGGTCACCGACGTAGCCGAACATCTCGGAGAGGGGCACCAGCGCCGTGACGACGCGGGCACCGTGGCGCTCGTCCATGGACCGGATCTGGCCACGACGAGAGTTGATGTCACCGATCACGTCGCCCATGTAGTCCTCGGGCGTGGTGACCTCGACGGCCATCATCGGCTCAAGAAGGACCGGCTTGGCCTTCCTGGCGCCTTCCTTGAAGGCCATCGAACCGGCGATCTTGAACGCGAGCTCGGAGGAGTCGACGTCGTGCGACTGACCGTCGAGCAGGCTCACGCGGACACCCTGCAGCGGGTAGCCGGCGAGAACACCGAACTCCATGGCCTCCTGGCAACCGGCGTCGACCGACGGGATGTACTCGCGCGGAACGCGGCCACCGGTGACCTTGTTGACGAACTCGTAGCCCTCGGCCTGCTCGAGCGGCTCGATCGCGATCTGCACCTTGGCGAACTGACCGGAACCACCGGTCTGCTTCTTGTGGGTGTAGTCGATGCGCTCGACGGCCTGACGGATCGTCTCGCGGTACGCGACCTGCGGCTTGCCGACGTTGGCCTCGACCTTGAACTCACGCTTCATACGGTCGACCAGCACCTCGAGGTGCAGCTCGCCCATACCCGCGATGATGGTCTGGCCGGTCTCCTCGTCCGTGTTGACCTGGAAGGACGGGTCCTCCTCGGCGAGACGCTGGATGGCGACACCCAGCTTCTCCTGGTCACCCTTGGACTTGGGCTCGATCGCGACGCGGATGACCGGGGCCGGGAAGTCCATGGACTCCAGGATGACCGGGTTCTTCTCGTCGGACAGCGTCTCACCGGTGGTGGTCTGCTTCAGGCCCATGACGGCGACGATGTCGCCGGCGCCCACCGACTCGATCTCCTCACGCTTGTTCGCGTGCATGCGGTAGATCTTGCCGATGCGCTCCTTCTTGCCCTTGACGGCGTTCAGCACCGAGGTGCCGGACTCCAGGCGGCCGGAGTAGATCCGGACGAAGGTGAGCTTGCCCAGGTGCGGGTCGGACATGATCTTGAACGCCAGCGCGGACAGCGGCTCGTCGTCCGACGCCTTGCGGGAGATCTTGGTCTCCGGGTCGTTCGGCTTCGTGCCCTCGATGGACTCGATGTCCAGCGGCGACGGCAGGTACTTGACGACCGCGTCGAGCAGGGGCTGAACGCCCTTGTTCTTGAAGGCGGTACCACAGAAGATCGGGGTGAAGTCCGAGTTCAGGGTGCCCTTGCGGATCGCGTCCTGCAGCAGCTCGACCGGGATCTCGGCCTCTTCGAGGGCGAGCTCCATGATCTCGTCGCTGACGTTGGAGACGGTGTCGATCAGCTGGGTGCGGTACTCCGCGGCCTGCTCCTGCAGCTCGGCCGGGATGTCGACGATGTCGTACATCTCGCCCTTGGCGGCCTCGGCCGACCAGACCAGCGCCTTCATGCGGACCAGGTCGACAACGCCCTGGAAGTCCGCCTCGGCACCGATCGGGAGCTGCATCACCAGCGGGGTGGCGCCGAGGCGCTCCACGATGGTGTCGACGCAGAAGAAGAAGTTCGCGCCCGTGCGGTCCAGCTTGTTGATGAAGCAGATGCGCGGGACGCCGTAGCGGTCAGCCTGCCGCCACACGGTCTCGGACTGGGGCTCGACACCGGCGACACCGTCGAACACCGTCACGGCGCCGTCGAGGACGCGCAGCGAACGCTCCACCTCGACGGTGAAGTCGACGTGACCCGGGGTGTCGATGATGTTGATGGTGTTGTCGACGCCGTCGACGGTCCAGTGACAGGTCGTCGCGGCCGACGTGATCGTGATGCCGCGCTCCTGCTCCTGCTCCATCCAGTCCATGGTGGCAGCGCCATCGTGGACCTCACCGATCTTGTACGACACACCGGTGTAGAACAGGATCCGCTCGGTGGTGGTGGTCTTGCCCGCGTCGATGTGCGCCATGATCCCGATGTTGCGGACCTTGGCGAGGTCAAGGGAGGTTGCAGCCATGGTGGCTCGTTCTCTCTCTGTCTAGTGACGGGGTACGGACTACCAGCGGTAGTGCGCGAAGGCCTTGTTGGACTCGGCCATCTTGTGGGTGTCCTCGCGACGCTTCACGGAAGCGCCCAGGCCGTTGCTGGCGTCGAGGATCTCGTTCATCAGGCGCTCGGTCATGGTCTTCTCGCGACGGGCGCGGGAGTAGCCGACCATCCAGCGCAGCGCCAGGGTGCTGGCGCGGCCGGGGCGGACCTCGACCGGGACCTGGTAGGTCGCGCCACCGACACGGCGGGACTTGACCTCGAGGGCCGGCTTGACGTTCTCCAGCGCACGCTTCAGCGTGACGACCGGGTCCGAGCCGGTCTTCTCACGGACGCCCTCGAGGGCGCCGTAGACGATCCGCTCGGCGGTGGAGCGCTTGCCGTGCAGCAGGATCTTGTTGACCAGCTGGGTGACGACCGGGGAGCCGTAGACCGGGTCGATGATGACCGGGCGCTTCGGGGCGGGGCCCTTACGAGGCATTCTTACTTCTCCTTCTTGGCGCCGTAGCGGCTGCGAGCCTGCTTGCGGTTCTTGACACCCTGGGTGTCGAGCGAACCGCGGATGATCTTGTAGCGGACACCAGGAAGGTCCTTCACACGACCACCGCGAACCAGCACGATGGAGTGCTCCTGCAGGTTGTGGCCCTCGCCCGGGATGTAAGCGGTGACCTCGATCCCGCTGGTGAGGCGCACACGGGCGACCTTGCGGAGAGCCGAGTTCGGCTTCTTCGGGGTGGTCGTGTACACACGCGTGCAGACCCCACGGCGCTGCGGGGAGCCCTTCAGCGCGGGAGTCTTGTTCTTCTCGACCTTGTCCTGCCGGCCCTTTCGGACCAGCTGCTGGATCGTAGGCACCGTTTCTCCGTTTTCTGTGTGCCAAGGCTTGGTGGAACTAACCTGTGGTGATCCCTCGCACTCGGCCCCGTGGTCGACCCACGCGGTCGGGTGTGTTGGGTTTTTTCCGGCACGGAATCCCATGAGCTGATGTACAGCGACGGCGCTCAACGCGCGGAGCGCTGGAGGGCGCTCCGGCTCGGCGCGGCGACCGGTGTGCATGCACGCACAAGGACCCGGGGACACCCCAGGCACAAGGTCAGAGCGTACCTAGCGCATGGGGCGCGGTCAAAACAAATGCAACGCCGCAGGTCGTGACGCCCGGCCGGATGTCGTGGGGGTGTCCCGCACACGACCTGCCGGTGTCGGGCCACCCTTCATCCGCTCTACCACAGCAGGGTGCCGCCCGCCACCCGGGCCGGTCACCGGGGCGACGGCCCGCCGCCCGCGGCGACCGCGACGACGAACAGCAGGAACCCGAGGACCCAGAACACCAGGCCGACGTACCCGATGACCAGCCCGGCGACGGCCGCCCAGTCCCCGTCCAGGTTCCGCCGGCGGATCTGCTGCCGGGCGATGTGGCCGGTGACCACCGCGACCGGCGAGAAGCCGGTCAGGCTCAGCACGAAGGAGGCCACCGCCAGCCCGCTGGTGGGGCCGGGCGGCGGCGGGGGCGGCGGCAGGAAGGTCGCCGGGACGGCGGGCTGCGGCAGCGGCGCGCCTGGCACCGGGCCGGCGGGCAGGTCGGTCACCAGCACGGCCAGCTGGCCGTAGGTGAGGGCGGCGGCGGCCGCCTCGTGGCGCTGCTCGTACTCCTGGGCGGAGAGCCGGCCCTCGGCGAAGGCGGCCTTCAGCACGTCGATCGTGCGGTCCCGGTCCGCGTGCCCGGCGCGCATCCCGGCCTGGCCGCCGGCCTGCGGAACGGGTCCCCAGCCGGCGTGCGGCCGTGCGCCCGGATCTCCCCACGGTTGAACGGACATCCGCCACCTCCCGGCACCGCCTCGCGCTCACGCACGCACTGGCTCTCATAGTGCAGGACGAACGACGCGCCTGAGTAGTTGCCAATTCGACCCATCGGCCCGGCAGATCGGGCCCCGGGGGGCGGCAACGAGAACCCGGTTGGCGGACACGCTCAGGGAATACTCAACTCTGATCACTTCCCGGCCGCCCAGTGCCAGGCTGGGTCGGGAACGATCCATCGTCGACGGGGCCCGTCGACGCACCGTCAACAAGCACCAGTAGAGAAGGCCGCCATGCAGGCGTCAGCGCCGCAGTCGTCGAACCCGCCCGGGCCGGGCAGCCCGTCCGCCGTCAGCATCCAGGGGCTGTGGAAGCACTTCGGCAGCCAGGCCGCCGTCGCCGGGCTGAGCCTGGAGCTGCCGGCCGGCGCCTTCATCGGGCTGGTCGGCCCCAACGGCGCCGGCAAGACCACCACCCTGTCCATGGTCACCGGCCTGCTGCGGCCCGACCAGGGCACCGTGCTGATCCACGGCACCGACGTCTGGGCCGACCCGGTCACCGTCAAGGCCCGGATCGGCATCCTGCCCGAGGGCCTGCGGATGTTCGAACGCCTCAGCGGGCGCGAGCTGCTCCAGTACCTCGGCCGGCTGCGCGGCCTGCCCGGCGCCGAGGTGGACCGCCGGGCCGAGGAGCTGCTGGCCGTCCTGGACCTCGGACGGGACGCCGACAAGCTGGTCGCCGACTACTCCACCGGCATGCGCAAGAAGATCGGCCTGGCCGCCGCCCTGCTGCACAACCCCGACGTGCTGTTCCTGGACGAGCCCTTCGAGGGCGTCGACCCGGTCTCCGCGCAGACCATCCGCGGCGTGCTCAAGCGGTACGCGGCGGCCGGATCCACGGTCGTCTTCTCCAGCCACGTCATGGAGCTCGTCGAACAGCTCTGCGACTGGGTCGCCGTGGTCGACGCCGGCCGGGTCATCGCCCAGGGCCCGCTGGACGCCGTCCGCGGCGGGCGCAGCCTGCACGAGGCCTTCCTCGGCCTGATCGGCGTGCGCGAGGACGACGGCCAGGCCCTCGGCTGGCTCGGGGGCGGGCGATGACCGCTCCCGCCGTCCCGGACGGGCGCACGGTCGTCCGCGGCCTGGTCGCGCTCAAGCTCGCGCTGCTGCGGGGCGGGCTGCGGCGCAGCCCCGGCCGGACCGCCCTGTACGTCGTCGGCGGCGTCCTCGGGGTGCTCCTCGCCTCCGGCGTCGCCCTCGCGATGGCCATGATGAACGGGAAGTTCGAAGGCTCCGGGGACGCCGGCGTGATGCTGCTCGGCGTCCTCACCCTGGGCTGGATCGCGCTGCCGCTGTTCCTGTTCTCCAGCGACGAGAGCGCCGACCCGACCCGGCTCACTATGCTGCCGCTGCGGCCCGGCCCGCTGCTGCGCGGCTCGCTGCTGGCCGCCCTGATCGGGCCCGGGCCGGTGGTCAACCTGGTGCTGGTCACCGGCGCGGCGCTGTCCGGCGCCACCGGCGCCGCCTCGGCCGCGGCCGCGCTGATCGGCGTGCCGCTGACGCTGCTCTGCCTGGTCGTGCTCTCCCGCGCGGTCGCCGCCGGGAACGCCCGGATGCTCTCCAGCCGGCGCGGCAAGGACTTCGCGATCTTCGGCGGGCTCCTCTTCGCCCTGCTCGTCCAGGCCGCCAACGTCGGCTCGCAGAGCATCTTCGGCCGCCCCGGCCCCGACCACGACCTCGACCTCAGCCCGCTGGAGCCGATCGCCTCCGTGCTGCGCTGGATCCCGCCGATCAGCGCCACCGACGCCACCCGCACCGCGGGCGAGGGCCGGTACGGGCTCGCGCTGCTGCAGCTCGCCGCGACCGCGGCCCTGCTCGCCCTGCTGCTGCGCTGGTGGCGCCGCAGCCTGCAGGAGCTGATGGTCACCGCCGACTCCTCCACCCTGGACGTGGCGCGCGGGGTGCAGGGCTCGGGCGTCTGGCGCTTCCTGCCCGAGGGCCGGGTCGGCGCCGTGATGCAGCGCCACCTGCGGTACGCCTGGCGCGAGCCACGGGCCAAGGCCGCGGTCTTCACCAGCATCGGCATGACGCTGGTGCTGTGCGTGATGTCGGTGGTGCAGGGCTGGGCCAGCGTCTACCTGCTGTCGATGACCGGGGTGTTCCTCGGGCTCCAGATGCTCAACCTGTTCGGCATGGACGGCTCGGCGTTCTGGATGGTCGCCGCCGGCCTGCGCGACCGGGCCGACGCCCGGGACGAGCTGCGCGGCCGGGCGTACGCGGTGCTGTCGTACGCCGTCCCGGTCACCGTGCTGCTCGGGCTGGTGCTCGCGGCCGTCACCGGCGACTGGGCCGGGCTGCCGTCCGCGATCGGCCTGGCCCTGGGGCTGCTCGGCTGCGGCGTCGCGCTCGGCGCGGTGTTCAGCGTGATCGCGCCGTACACCATGCCGGCCGACAGCAACCCGATGCGCAACGCCGCCCCCGGGCAGGGCGGGCTGATCCTGCTCAACCAGTTCGGCTCGATGCTCGGCGTCGCGGTGCTCGCCCTGCCGGTCGGCGGCTACCTCGGCTGGGCGCTGCTCTCGGACGGGCCGAGCTGGCCGGTGCTGCTGCTCGGGCCGGCCTACGGCGCGCTGGTCGCCGTGCTCGGCATCCGGGTGGCGGCCGACCTGCTGCTGGAGCGCCTGCCGGAGATCCTGGCCAAGGCCATCGAGCGCTGAACCGCCCCGCTCCCCCGAGCGCCCGGCCCCGCGGTGGGGCCGGGCGCTTCGCCGTCCGGCCCGTGGTCTCCGGGCGGGAGTCTCCGGGCGGGCCTCCGGCATCATGGGCGGGAGGGCCGGAACCGTCGAGGAGAGCAGGGACACACCGTGGGCAAGCGCGCGCAGCAGGGCGGGGACGCCGGGGCGCTGCTGGAGCAGGCGGTGCGGTCCGTCCTCACCGCGTCGGACGGCACGCTGGACCTGGCGCTGGACACCGGGGCATCGCTGCTGGCCGCCTCGGCCGGGCAGTGGTCGGCGGTCAGCCGGGCACTGCTCGGGTACGCGGACACCGCCGTGGGCCGCTGCTGGTCCGCCGGGTGGCGCCCGGCCGACCTGGTGCGGGTGGTGCGGCGCGAGCTCAAGCCCGTGCACCTGGCGCTCGCCGTGGACCTGATCGCCGCCGAGAACCGCCGGCACCCGGCGGCGGGCCCGGACCGGCGCTGGCGGGAGCAGTTGCGCGAGCTGGAGGCCGAGGTGTGGTGGCCGGGCGACGAGCAGTTCCTCGGCGCCTTCGCGCACCGGCACCGGCTGGACCGCTTCGCGCTCGCCACCGCCGCCCTGGAGCTGCTGCGCAGCTGGGGCCGGCTGCCTCCGATCGCCCCGGTCGGTCCGGTGCCGGGTCAGGACGGCCGGAGCGCGCGGTCCGTACCGGCCGAGCGGCCCGCCGGCCCGGTGACCGGCGAGCCGCGGATGCTGGCCCGGATCCGGGCGCTGCTGGCGAAGGCCGAGTCCACCGAGTACCCGGAGGAGGCCGAGGCGCTGACCGCCAAGGCGCAGCAGCTGATGGCCCAGCACAGCATCGACGAGGCTCTGCTGGCGGCGGCCGGCGCCGACCGGGACACCCCGGCGGCGGTGCGGATCGGCGTGGACAACCCGTACGAGGGCCCGAAGACGATGCTGCTGGACGCGGTGGCGGCGGCGAACCGCTGCCGGGTGGTGTGGGCGAAGGAGTTCGGCTTCTGCACCGTGATCGGCTTCGACGGCGACCTGGACGGCGTCGAGCTGCTGTACACCTCGCTGCTGGTGCAGGCCACCCACGCGCTCAACAAGGCGGGCTCCGGCAAGGATTCGCGCAGCAAGGCGTTCCGGCAGTCGTTCCTGGTCGCGTACGCGGCGCGGATCCGCGAGCGGCTGACCGCCGCCACCGAGCGGGCCACCAGCGACGCGGCGGCCGGGCGGCACCTGCGCGAGGACGGCACCGAGGAGCAGCTGCTGCCGGACGCCCGGCTGCTGCCCGCGCTCGCGGCGCGCTCGGCGGCGGTGGACGACGAGGTCGGCCGGCTGTTCCCGAAGCTGGTCTCGCAGCGGGTGCGGGTCAGTGACGGCGAGGGCTGGGCGGCCGGGCGGGCGGCCGCGGACCGCGCCGCGCTGCACGGACGTGCCGGGGAGATCCGCGCGTAGGGCCCGGCCCCGAACCTGGTAGAACGTACACCGCCACGAACGAAGGGGGATTCGACGTGACGGAGCCGACGGCGGAGTCGGGGTACCGGGACCGGGTGCGCGGGGCGCTGCTCGGCGGAGCGATCGGCGACGCGCTGGGCTGGCCGGTGGAGTTCCAGCAACTGCACCAGATCCAGGACCGGTTCGGGCCGGACGGGGTGACGGCGCTGCCCGCCGGGCCCGGCCCGGTGGAGGTCACCGACGACACCCAGATGACGCTGTTCACCGCCGAGGGCCTGATCCGCGGGTTCGTCCGCGGCTGGACGGGCGGCGGCGGCTCGGTGCCGGAGGCCGTCCACGGCGCCTACCGGCGCTGGCTGCAGACGCAGTACCAGCCGAAGCCGGACGCCGAGCCGCAGCAGCGCCCGTACGACGGCTGGCTGCTGCGGCAGCCGTTCCTGTACGCGCGGCGGGCGCCGGGCAACGCGTGCCTGAGCGGGGTGTCGGAGCACCCGGTGTTCGAGGCGCCGTCCGCGATCGGCCGGCCGGGGCCGATCAACCCGGGGTCCAAGGGCTGCGGCACGGTGATGCGCTCGGCGCCGTTCGGGCTGGCCCGGCTCGGGGTCGAGCAGTCCTTCGGACTGGCGGTGCAGTGCGCCCAGTTGACCCACGGGCATCCGACCGGCTACCTCGCGGCGGGTGCCTTCGCGGCGCTGGTCGAGCGGCTGGCGCAGGGCACCGAGCCGTGGGCGGCGGTCGGCGAGACGGTGGACCAGATCCGGGAGCTGCCGAGCTCGAAGGAGACCGTCCAGGCGCTGGCCCGGGCGGTGCGGATCGCCCAGGAGTCCGAGCCCGTGGCGGAGGCGGTGGAGCGGGTCGGGCTGGGCTGGATCGCCGAGGAGTGCCTGGCGATCGCGGTGTACTCGCTGCTGGCGGCCACCCTCGACCCCGACCCGGTGCGCACCGCGCTGCTGCTGTCGGTGAACCACTCCGGGGACAGCGACTCCACCGGCGCGGTCTGCGGCAACCTGGTCGGGGCCGCGTACGGCGCCTCGGCGCTGCCCGCCGAGTGGGCCGGGGCGGTCGAGGGCCGGGCCGAGCTGCTGACGGTCGCGGACGACCTGCTGGTGCTGTTCGGCAGCCGCGACCCGCGGCACCCGGCGCTCGGCGGGCGCTACCCGGCCTGGTGAACTCCGCTACCCGGCCTGGGGGTCGGTGACCTGGCCGAGGAACAGCGGCCGCCCGCCGGCGGTGTCCCGGACCAGGAACAGGAACGGCCGGTCGATGTGCAGCTCGACGGGCTTGCTCGGGGCGGGCGCCGCCGCCGCGCCGACCCCGACGCCGCTGCCGGCCGCCGCGACCGTGCCCTCCTCGTCGACCTGGACGGTGGCCTTCTGCACCACCGTGCTGACGGCGAGCTTCTCCTTGGCGATGCCGCTGAGGTCGGCGTCGTCGAAGACCGAGTGGACGCCGAGCGAGCGCAGCGCGGGGGTGAGTTCGTTGGCCGTGTCGAAGTGGAAGCGCGGCAGCTGCAGGTCGACGGACCGGGTGTCGAGGGCGCCGAGGATCCGGTCGAGCTGGGGCTGGTCCAGCCCCTTGGTGAAGGCCGCGAAGCCGCCCTGCGCGGGGACGATCAGGTCCATCACCAACGTGCCGCCCGCGTAGGGGAGTTCGACGGCCTGCCAGGGTTGGCCGACGATCCCGCCGGAGCCGTCCGCGTACTTGAACTCGCCGGTCTGGCCCATCAGGGGGACGGCCGGGGTGGAGCCGTCGAGCTTGTGGAACGGGCGGTCGGCGGTGTGCCCGGGCTTGAACGCGGAGGCCCACTTCGCCTTGAGGTAGAGCGCGTCGGTGAGGACCAGCCGGGTGTTCGGGTTGATCGCGTCGCGGGCGAAGAGGTCCTTGATCCGTCCCTCGGTGGCCTTCTCCACGGCCGCGTTGACGGCCTTGCGGCTGCCCTCCGGGTCCTTCGTGAAGTCGGTGGTGTGCAGGCCGGCGTCGAAGGCGGCGGCGAGGGTGGCCAGGTAGTCGGGCTCGACGGGGAAGCCCTTCTGCGTCCAGACCTCGTCGCTCTGGCGCAGGGTGAGCCCGTCGCCGGTCGTCGGGGCGGAGCAGTTCAGTGCGCCGGTGGCGAGGGCGTACTGCTTCGGGTCGAGGTCGGTGTGCAGGGCCTTGGCGAGCTCGTCGGCGGTCGCGCCGCGGGCGCCGGGGAGCACCATGGCGAGCGCGGTGGCCAGGCCGGCCGGGGAGAGCACGAGGTTGTGCCCGGCGGCGTCCGGCTTCGCGGTGAGGGTGTGCAGGAGGTCGAGCCCGAAGGCGTCGGTGGCCTTCGCGGTGGCGGCCGCCCGGGCCGGGTCGACGGTGGGCCGGTCGGCCGGCGCGGAGGCCTTCAGCTCGGTGCCGGTGCCGGCCGCGGTGCTGCCGCAGCCGGCGATCAGGGGCGCGGCGAGCGCGGCGGCGAGGAGCAGCGCAGCCGGGCGGCGGACGGTGTGGCGACGGTTTCCCGTGCTGCTGTTCGTCATGGTCCTTCGACGCGGCGCCCCCGGTTCGGGTTCCCCGGCCCGGGTCGCCGGCTCAGTCCCAGAGCGCCCCGAACTCCAGCAGTTCGTCCCGGTGCTCGATCCGCTCGACCCAGTCGGCCGGCCAGGCCGACTCCCCGTGGTGGGCGCCCGCGAAGGCGCCGGTCAGGCAGGCCAGCGAGTCGGAGTCGCCGCTGGAGACGGCGGCCCGGCGGACGGCGGCCACCGGGTCGTCGGGCAGCAGCAGGAAGCAGAGGAGGCCGGTGCCGAAGGCCTCCTCGGCGACCCAGCCCTCGCCGGTGGCCAGGCAGGGGTCGGCCTCCGGGTCGGGGGCGGCGAGCGCGGCCTCCAACTGGTCGAGGACGGCCAGGCAGTCGTCCCAGCCACGGGCGATGACGGCCTGCGGGGAGGCGCCGTGCCAGCGGTCGGCGAGATCGCCGAGCCAGAACTCGTCGTACCGGTCGCGGCCGGCCAGCGCGTAGGAGCGCAGCGCGCCGGGCAGCGCGGCCGGCGCGATGCCCTCGGCGAGCCGGCGGACGGCGTACGCGGTGAGGTCGCTGGCGGCGAGCGCGGTCGGGTGGCCGTGGGTGAGCGCGGACTGCAGCTGGGCGGCGCCGGAGGACTGGCGGGCGTCCAGGTCGCGGATCAGCCCGACCGGGGCGACCCGCATGTTGGCGCCGCAGCCCTTGGAGCCGGTGTCGCTGGCCTGCTGCCAGCGGTACTCGGGGTGGCTGAGCCGCTGGCAGGCACGCAGGCAGGTCATGCCGGGGGCGCGGTTGTTCTGCGGGGAGCGCCACCAGTCGACGAACTCCTCGCGGACCGGCCGCTCCAGCCGCAGCGGCGTCAGCGGTCCGCGCGCCAGGGCGGTGCGCAGGCCGCGGGCGAGGGCGAGGGTCATCTGGGTGTCGTCGGTGACCAGGGCCTTGCGCGGCAGCGGGAGCCGCCGCCAGTCCGGGTGCCGGGCGGTGATCTCCTCGACGTCCTCGAACTCGGTCTCCTTGCCGAGGGCGTCCCCGATCGCCAGCCCCAGCAGTGCCCCGGTCGCCTTGCCCACGGCCGATCCCCCCTGTCGTCTACACCTCGACCAGCAGTTCCTTGAGCCCGCGGATCACGTAGCCGGGGTTCCACTCGGGCTCGCGGACCAGCCGCAGGCCCGGGGCCCGGCGCAGCAGCGCGCCGTAGGACTCGGTGAGCTCCAGTCTGGCAAGCGGGGCGCCCAGACAGAAGTGGATTCCGGCGCCGAAGGTGACGTGCGGGTTGTCGGTGCGGCCGAGGTCGAGCCGGTCCGGGTCGGCGAAGCGGGCGGGGTCGCGGTTGGCGGAGCCGAAGAGCAGGGCGATCTCGGCGCCGCGCGGGACGGTGACGCCGCCGATCTCGATGTCCTCCAGGACCCACCGTTCGAACATCTGCAGCGGGGTGTCCCAGCGCATCAGTTCCTCGATCGCGGTGGGCAGCAGCTCGTCGACGGAGCCGCGCAGCCGGGCCAGCTCCTCGGGGTGGCGGAACAGCGCCCACCAGCCGTTGCCGGTGGTGTTGACGGTGGCCTCGTGGCCGGCGTTGAGCAGCAGTACGCAGGTGGAGACCATCTCCTGCTCGCTGAGCGCGTCGGAGCCCTCCTGGGCCTGGATCAGCGCGCTGATCAGGTCGGTGCCCGGGTCGGCCCGGCGGTCGCGGATCAGGGCGCGCAGGTAGTCGGAGAACTCGGTGCTCGCGGTGACGGCCCGGCGGGCGGTCTCCTCGCTCGGGTTGAGCTCGAACATCCCGGTGATGTCGGCGGACCAGGGCCGCAGCAGGTGCCGGTCGCGCTCCGGGACGCCGAGCATCTCGGCGATCACGGCGACGGGCAGCGGCTCGGCGACGGCGGCGATCAGGTCGCCGCCGCCCTCCGCGAGCAGCCCGTCGACCAGTTCGCCGGCCAGCCGCCGGACGGTCGGGCGCAGGCCCTCGACCATGCGCGGGGTGAAGGCCTTGGAGACGAGCCGGCGGATCCGGGTGTGGTCGGGCGCCTCCAGGTCGAGCAGCCCGTGGTCGTTGAGGGTGTGGAAGGGCTCGTGCGCCGGGTCGGGCTCGGGGCGGCCGAACTCCTGGTGGCTGAACCGGTGGGTGTAGGTGCGGCCGAGCCGCCGGTCGCGCAGCAGCGCGCTGACGTCCTCGTGGCGCGGGACGAGCCACTGGTTGGTCGGCTCGAAGTACGTCGCCGGCGCCTGTGCGCGCAGGTCGGCGTACGCGTCGTACGGGTGGGCCACGAACGCGGCCGACCAGGGGTCGAACTTCGCCGTCGTCGTCATCGCTCGATCACTCCTGGCCGTGCGGGGGGAGCCGGAAAGATCATCGTACGCATGCGGTACGTCCGAAAATAGCCCCTTCCGGCCCCCTGAAGGCCAGCCCCTCAAGGCCGGCCCCGCCGCCGTTCCTCAGGCCCGCTCCAGCACCAGCCGCCGCACCAGCTTGGGCAGCGAGGTGGAGATCGGCTCCCGGATCACCTCGGACGCGGCCACGTCGTACGGCGTCTCCTCGCCGTTGACGATGATCAGCTTCGCGCCGCTCTTCACCGCGTTGTACGGCAGCCCGGCCACCGGGAACACCTGCAGGCTGGTGCCGATCGCGATGAACAGGTCGCAGGCGCGGGCGATCGCGTCGGCCTGGCCGAGCACCTCCGGGTCGAGGTTCTCGCCGAACATCACGATCCGCGGCTTCAGGATGCCGCCGCACTCCCGGCAGTCCGGGTCCGGCTCGCCCGCCTCGATCCGCGCCAGCGCGTCCGCCATCGAGCCGACCGCCCGGCAGCGCAGGCACTGCGTCTCCCGCGTGTTGCCGTGCAGTTCGAGCACCTTGCGGGCGGACAGCCCGGCCCGCTGGTGCAGCCCGTCGATGTTCTGGGTGAGCACCCGCAGCGGCAGCCCGGAGCGCTCCAGGTCGACCAGCGCCCGGTGCCCGGCGTTCGGCTCGGCGGCCAGCGCACCGGTCTCCAGCCGCATCCGCCAGGCCCGCTCGCGCACCTTCGGGTCGTCCCGGTACGGCCCGATGGTGACGAGTTCCTCGGCGCCCGGGTCCTTGCGCCAAAGTCCTTGCGGGCCGCGGTAGTCGGGGATTCCGGAGTCGGTCGAGATACCCGCGCCGGTCAGCACGGCGATCAGCGGACGCTTCGCGTTCATACCCGGGACGGTACGGCCCGCGGCCCCGCTCGGCCACCGAAAATCGCCGGCCCGGACGGCCGGGCCGGCGCGCCCGCTCAGCCCTCCCCCGCCACCACCGCGCCGGCCTCGTACGCGAACACCACCGCGTGCACCCGGTCGCGCAGCCCGAGCTTGCTCAGCACGTTGCTGACGTGCGTCTTCACCGTGTGCTCGCTGACCACGAGTTCGGCCGCGATCTCCGCGTTGGACAGCCCCCGGGCGATCAGCCGCAGCGTCTCGTGCTCGCGCAGCGTCAGCTGCTCCAGCAGCCGCGACGGCGGCCGCACCGCCCGGTCCGGCGCGCCCGGGCGGCGGGCGGCGAACTCGCCGATCAGCCGCCTGGTCACCGAGGGCGCGAGCAGCGCCTCGCCGGAGGCCACCATCCGCACCCCGTGCGCCAGGTCGTCCCGCCGGACGTCCTTGAGCAGGAAGCCGCTGGCGCCCGCGTACAGCGCGTCGAAGACGTAGTCGTCGACGTCGAAGGTGGTCAGCATGATCACCTTGGTGGCCGGGAACTCGGCGCACACCCGGCGGGCCGCCTCCAGCCCGTCCATCACCGGCATCCGGACGTCCAGCAGCAGCACGTCCGGGCCGTGCTCGCGCACCGCCTCGACGGCCTCGGCGCCGTCGCGGGCCTCGGCCACCACCTCGATGTCCGGCTGCGCGTCCAGGATCATCCCGAACCCGGCCCGCACCAGCTCCTGGTCGTCCGCGACGACCACCCGTATCGGCGTCATCCGCCCACCCCCTCCATCACGCCCGCCGCCCCCAGCGGCAGCCGGGCACTCACCAGGAAACCCCTGCCCTCCGGCCCGGGCCCGGCCTCGGCCCGCCCGCCGCATGCCGCCGCCCGCTCCCGGATGCCGACCAGCCCGCGGCCGCCGGACCAGCCCGCCACCGTGCGGCCGGCCGCCGCCGGCACGCCGCACCCGTTGTCGGCGACCACCACCTCCAGCACGTCGCCGCTGCGGGCCACCCGCACCGAGGCCCGCGAGGCGCCGGCGTGCTTGACCGTGTTGGTCAGCGCCTCCTGCACGATCCGGTACGCCGTGGCCTGGACATCGGCGGGCAACGCCTCCGTCCCGTCCGGCAGTTCGAGATCCATCGCCAGTCCCGCAGCACGCACCCGCTCGGCCACCTCGGCGAGTTCGGCCAGCCGCGGCTGCGGCGCGAGCTCGGGACCGACCCCCTCCTCCTTCAAGACTCCCAGGACACGCCGGAGTTGAACCATCGCGTCGCGGCCGGAATCGGCGATGGTGTCGAAGACCCGGACCGCCCGGTCCGGATCGCCGCGCACCACCAGCGGCCCGGCCTCGGCCTGGATCACCATCAACGACACGGCGTGCGCCAGGATGTCGTGCATCTCCCGCGCGATCCGGGCCCGCTCCTCCGCCACCGCCCTGGCCGACTCGCTCGCCGCCCGCTCCCCGGCCTCCCGGGCCCGCTCCGCCTGCACCCGGGCCAGCCGCCGCTGGGCCCGCACCAGCGAGCCGAAGACGAAGCCGCCGACCGAGGTGAGCACGCTGAACAGCGCACCGTTCGGCGAGTGGGTGCCGACCACGTTGGCCGCCACCACCACCGCCAGCACCGCCCAGCGCTCCCGGTCGGAGAAGCGCTCCGCCACCGTGTACATCCCGATCACGGCGTACAGCGGCACCTGCGGGTCGGCCGAGTGCGCGACCACCGTCAGCAGCAGCGAGGCCGGCACGCTCAGGGCCAGCAGCACCGGCAGCGGGGCGACCCGCCGCCACGGCAGGTACAGCGCGGTGGACGCCGACAGCGGGTAGACCCACCACGGCCAGTCCGTGTCGTCGTTGTAGACCGCCCAGAGCGACACCGCCGCCGAGCAGACCGCCAGGAAGGTGTCCAGGACGTACGGGCTGAGCCCGCCCGTCCACGTCCGCCAGCGCGCCACGCGCTCCACCGCCGCACCTCCCCCGTAGCCGGGGACGCCGCCCCCGCGGAGAAGATCATGCCCCACCGGCAGAACCTCCGGGACGGCCCGGTCAGACACCGCTGACCGTCACGCCGCCGGTCTCCGCCCGCGCGGTGATCCGGTGCGCCGCGCCCGGCTGCGAGGGGATCCGCACGTCCGACCCGCCGGTCCTCGCCCGCGCCTCCACCGCGTACGCCTCCCCGGCCGGCACCTTCAGCTCCACCCCGCCGTTGTCGACCGTGGCCTCCACCGCCGTCGGCGCCGCCGAGAAGGAGGCCCGCACCCCGCCGTTGACGGCCTTCAGCCGGGCCTGCGGGGAGGACAGCCCGCTCGCCTCGACCCCGCCGTTCTCCACCGTGGCCTCGACGTCGCCGGACAGCCCGGTCAGCCGTGCCCCGCCGTTGTCCGACTTCACCCGCACCTTGGTCGCGGCCGGCACGTGCACGGTGTAGCCGAGCCCGCAGGAGTCGCAGTCGTAGCGCAGCGTCAGCACGCCGTCCTTCACCTCGTGGGTGCTCTTCGGCGCCGTCCCCTTCCACTTCTGCTCCTCGGTCACCTTGACCGTGTCACCGTCCCCCGCGACCACCACCCCGCCGTTCCCGGCCTCGACCACCAGCTCCCGCACCGGCTCGGCCACCCCGTAGCTCACCGTGCGGTGCTCCTGGTCGTCCCCGAACGGCAGGCACGCCTGCATCCCCAGCACGATCCCGGCGGTGATCGCCACCACACCCAGCACCCGCTTCATCCCCGGCCCCCTTCGCCAGCCCGTCATCCCGACACCGAGAAGCCTCCCGCACCGGCCCCCTCCGCCGCCTCCCTCCTCCGGGCGTTCTCTCCCCCTCCCCCGCACGACGGAGCCGGACGGCCCACACGCCGCCGGGCCCTCCCCCGCACGACGGAGCCGGGCCGGGAAACGCCGCAGGGCGGCCACCCCGTGAGGGGTGACCGCCCTGCGATCAGTACTGCTCGACTCAGCCGGTGTACGGGCCGTAGTCGTAGTCGTCCAGCGGGACCGCCTGGCCGGAGCCGGCGCCGAAGGGCGACAGGTCGTAGTCGTCGTAGCCGACGGCCGAGTACATGGCGGCCTTGGCCTCCTCGGTCGGCTCGACCCGGATGTTGCGGTAGCGGGGCAGACCCGTACCGGCCGGGATGAGCTTACCGAGGATGACGTTCTCCTTGAGGCCCAGCAGCGGGTCCGACTTGGCGTGGATCGCCGCGTCGGTGAGGACCCGGGTCGTCTCCTGGAAGGAGGCGGCCGACAGCCAGGACTCGGTGGCCAGCGAGGCCTTGGTGATACCCATCAGCTGCGGACGGCCGGAGGCGGGGTGACCGCCCTCGGAGACCACGCGACGGTTCTCCTGCTCGAAGCGGCCGCGCTCGACGAGCTCGCCCGGGAGCAGCTCGGCGTCGCCCGACTCGATGATCGTCACGCGGCGGAGCATCTGCCGGATGATGATCTCGATGTGCTTGTCGTGGATCGACACGCCCTGCGAGTTGTAGACCTTCTGGACTTCGGCGACCAGGTGGATCTGGACGGCACGCTGGCCCATGATCCGCAGGACGTCGTGCGGGTTGGTGGCACCCATGGTCAGCTTCTGGCCGACCTCGACCGCCTCGCCCTCGCTGACGAGCAGCTTCACGCGCTTCGAGACCGGGTAGGCGATCTCGTCGCTGCCGTCGTCCGGCGTGATGACGATCTTGCGGGTCTTCTCGGTGTCCTCGATCCGCGCGCGGCCGGTGGCCTCGGAGATCGGGGCCACACCCTTGGGCGTACGGGCCTCGAAGAGCTCGACGACACGCGGCAGACCCTGGGTGATGTCGTCACCGGCCACACCACCGGTGTGGAAGGTACGCATGGTCAGCTGGGTACCGGGCTCACCGATGGACTGGGCGGCGATGATGCCGACCGCCTCACCGATGTCGACCAGCTTGCCGGTGGCCAGCGAACGGCCGTAGCACATGGCGCAGGTGCCGACCGCGGACTCACAGGTCAGGATCGAGCGGACCTTGACCTCGGACACGCCGTGGCGGATCAGCTCGTCCATCAGGACGTCGCCGAGGTCCGTGTTGGCGGTGGCCAGCAGCTTGCCGTCGACGGTGATGTCCTCGGCGAGCATGCGGGCGTACACGCTGGTCTCGACGTCGTCGGCCTTGCGCAGCACGCCGTCGGCGCCCACGTTGCCGATCGACAGCTTCAGGCCGCGCTCGGTGCCGCAGTCCTCCTCGCGAATGATGACGTCCTGGGAGACGTCGACCAGACGACGGGTGAGGTAGCCGGAGTCGGCGGTACGGAGGGCGGTGTCGGCCAGACCCTTACGGGCACCGTGGGTGGAGATGAAGTACTCCAGCACGGTGAGACCCTCACGGAACGACGCCTTGATGGGTCGCGGGATGGTCTCGTTCTTGGCGTTCGACACCAGACCACGCATACCGGCGATCTGGCGCATCTGCATCATGTTTCCACGAGCACCCGAGTCGACCATCATGAAGATGGGGTTCGTCTTCGGGAAGTTCGCGGCCATGGCCTCGGCGACCTCGTTGGTCGCCTGGGTCCAGATGCCGACGAGCTCCTGCTTGCGCTCGTCGTTGGTGATCAGACCGCGCTCGTACTGCTTCTGGACCTTCTCCGCCTTCGCCTCGAAGCCCTCCAGGATCTGGGGCTTGCTCGGCGGGACGATGACGTCCGAGATCGAGACGGTGACACCGGAACGGGTCGACCAGTGGAAGCCGGCCGCCTTCAGGTTGTCCAGGGTCGCCGCGACGACGACCTTGGGGTAGCGCTCCGCCAGGTCGTTGACGATCGCGGAGAGCTGCTTCTTGCCCACCTCGTAGTCGACGAACGGGTAGTCCTCGGGCAGCAGCTCGTTGAAGAGCGCGCGGCCCAGGGTGGTGCTCAGGCGGAAGGGCTCACCGTCGAACCAGGTCGCCTGGCCGTCCTCGTCCACCGGGGCGGTCCAGCCGCGCGGCGGGACGGTGCCGGCGCCGAGGCGCAGCTCGATCGGGGCCTGGACGTCCAGCTCGCGGGCGTCGAAGGCCATGATCGCCTCGGCGGTCGACGAGAAGGTGCGGCCGGCGCCCTTCACGTTGTCGCGGTCCGAGGTCAGGAAGAACAGACCGAGCACCATGTCCTGGGTCGGCATGGTGACGGGGCGACCGTCGGCCGGCTTCAGGATGTTGTTCGAGGACAGCATCAGGATGCGGGCCTCGGCCTGCGCCTCCGCGGAGAGCGGCAGGTGGACGGCCATCTGGTCACCGTCGAAGTCCGCGTTGAACGCGGTGCAGACGAGCGGGTGGATCTGGATGGCCTTGCCCTCGACCAGCTGCGGCTCGAAGGCCTGGATGCCGAGGCGGTGCAGGGTGGGCGCACGGTTCAGCAGGACCGGGTGCTCGGCGATGACCTCTTCGAGCACGTCCCACACGACCGGGCGGGCGCGCTCGACCATGCGCTTGGCCGACTTGATGTTCTGCGCGTGGTTCAGGTCGACCAGGCGCTTCATCACGAACGGCTTGAAGAGCTCCAGCGCCATGGCCTTCGGCAGACCGCACTGGTGCAGCTTGAGCTGCGGGCCGACGACGATGACCGAACGGGCCGAGTAGTCGACTCGCTTGCCGAGCAGGTTCTGGCGGAAACGACCCTGCTTGCCCTTCAGCATGTCGCTGAGGGACTTCAGCGGGCGGTTGCCCGGACCGGTGACCGGACGGCCGCGGCGGCCGTTGTCGAACAGCGCGTCGACGGCCTCCTGGAGCATGCGCTTCTCGTTGTTCACGATGATCTCGGGGGCACCGAGGTCGAGCAGGCGCTTCAGGCGGTTGTTGCGGTTGATGACGCGGCGGTACAGGTCGTTCAGGTCGGAGGTCGCGAAGCGGCCACCGTCCAGCTGCACCATCGGACGCAGGTCCGGCGGGATGACCGGGACGCAGTCCAGCACCATGCCGTTGGGCTTGTTGCTGGTCTGCAGGAAGGCGGAGACGACCTTGAGGCGCTTGAGCGCACGGGTCTTCTTCTGGCCCTTGCCGGTGCGGATGATCTCGCGCAGGCGCTCGGCCTCGGCCGCCAGGTCGAAGGTCTCCAGGCGGTCCTTGAGGGCCGCGGCGCCCATCGAGCCGGAGAAGTAGGTGCCGAAGCGGTCGCGCAGCTCGCGGTAGAGCAGCTCGTCGCCCTCGAGGTCCTGGACCTTGAGGTTCTTGAAGCGGGCCCACACCTCGTCGAGGCGGTCCAGCTCGCGCTGCGCGCGGTCGCGCAGCTGCTTCATCTCGCGCTCGGCACCCTCGCGCACCTTGCGGCGCACGTCGGCCTTGGCGCCCTCGGCCTCCAGCTCGGCCAGGTCGGTCTCGGCCTTCTTGGCGCGGGCCTCGAGGTCGGAGTCGCGGCGGTTCTCGATCTGCTGGCGCTCGACCGAGACGTGCGCCTCCAGGGACGGCAGGTCGCGCTGGCGGCGCTCGTCGTCGACCCAGGTGATCATGTAGGCGGCGAAGTAGATGACCTTCTCGAGGTCCTTCGGCGCCAGGTCGAGCAGGTAGCCCAGGCGGGACGGCACGCCCTTGAAGTACCAGATGTGCGTGACCGGGGCGGCCAGCTCGATGTGGCCCATCCGCTCGCGGCGCACCTTGGCGCGGGTCACCTCGACGCCGCAGCGCTCGCAGATGATGCCCTTGAAGCGGACGCGCTTGTACTTACCGCAGTAGCACTCCCAGTCCCGAGTGGGGCCGAAGATCTTCTCGCAGAAGAGTCCGTCCTTTTCGGGCTTCAGGGTGCGGTAGTTGATGGTCTCCGGCTTCTTGACCTCGCCGTGGGACCACTGGCGGATGTCGTCGGCGGTGGCCAGGCCGATGCGGAGCTCGTCGAAGAAGTTGACGTCAAGCACTGGTCGTCAAGCCCTCTTTCGTGATTCGAGAGTTTGTCTGTGGTCTGAGGGGGGCCTGGGGGACGGGCCGGCTGCCGCGGGGGCAGCCGGCCCGGCCTCCGTCAGACCTCTTCGACGCTGCTCGGCTCGCGCCGGGACAGGTCGATGCCGAGCTCCTCGGCGGCGCGGAAGACGTCCTCGTCGGAGTCCCGCATCTCGATGGACTGGCCGTCCGAGGACAGCACCTCCACGTTGAGGCAGAGCGACTGCATTTCCTTGATGAGAACCTTGAAGGACTCGGGAATGCCGGGCTCGGGGATGTTCTCGCCCTTGACGATCGCCTCGTAGACCTTCACGCGGCCCAGGACGTCGTCGGACTTGATGGTGAGCAGCTCCTGCAGCGCGTACGCAGCGCCGTACGCCTCCAGGGCCCACACCTCCATCTCACCGAAGCGCTGACCACCGAACTGCGCCTTACCACCGAGCGGCTGCTGGGTGATCATCGAGTACGGACCGGTCGAACGGGCGTGCAGCTTGTCGTCGACCAGGTGGTGCAGCTTGAGGATGTACATGTAGCCGACCGAGACCGGCATCGGGAACGGCTCGCCGGAGCGGCCGTCGAACAGCCGGGCCTTGCCGGTGGAGTTCACCAGGCGCTCACCGTCACGGGTGAGGGTGGTGTTGTCCAGCAGGCCGGTGATCTCGTCCTCGCGGGCGCCGTCGAAGACCGGGGTGGCGAGGTTGGTGCCACCCTCGACCTGGTCGGCGCCGATCGCCTGCAGGCGCTGGGCCCACTCGTCGGCGAGGCCGGAGACGTCCCAACCCTGCTTGGCGAGCCACCCGAGGTGGATCTCCAGGACCTGTCCCGGGTTCATTCGGGACGGGACACCCAGCGGGTTGAGGATGATGTCGACCGGGGTGCCGTCCTCCAGGAAGGGCATGTCCTCGACCGGCAGGATCTTGGAGATGACACCCTTGTTGCCGTGGCGGCCGGCGAGCTTGTCACCGTTGGTGATCTTGCGCTTCTGGGCCACGTAGACGCGGACCAGCTGGTTGACACCCGGGGGAAGCTCGTCGCCCTCCTCGCGGTCGAACACGCGCACGCCGATGACCTTGCCGGACTCACCGTGCGGGACCTTCAGCGAGGTGTCGCGGACCTCACGGGCCTTCTCGCCGAAGATCGCGCGGAGCAGGCGCTCCTCGGGGGTCAGCTCGGTCTCACCCTTCGGGGTGACCTTGCCGACGAGGATGTCGCCGGTGACGACGTCGGCGCCGATCCGGATGATGCCGCGCTCGTCGAGGTCGGCCAGGACCTCCTCGGAGACGTTCGGGATGTCCCGGGTGATCTCCTCGGGGCCGAGCTTGGTGTCACGGGCGTCGACCTCGTGCTCCTCGATGTGGATCGAGGAGAGGACGTCGTCCTGCACGAGGCGCTGCGACAGGATGATCGCGTCCTCGTAGTTGTGACCCTCCCACGACATGAACGCCACGAGCAGGTTCTTGCCGAGGGCCATCTCGCCCTCGTCGGTGCAGGGGCCGTCGGCCAGCACCTGGTTGACCTCGACCCGGGCGCCCTCGTCCACGAGCACCTTCTGGTTGAAGGCGGTGCCCTGGTTGGAGCGGGTGAACTTGGCGGCGCGGTACGTGGTGTACGTGCCGTCGTCGTTGGCCACGGTGACGTAGTCGGCCGAGACCTCCTGGACGACACCGGACTTCTCGGCGGTGATGACGTCCGCGGCGTCGACGGCGCAGCGGTACTCCATGCCGGTACCGACCAGCGGGGCCTCGCTCTTCAGCAGCGGCACCGCCTGGCGCATCATGTTCGAGCCCATGAGCGCGCGGTTGGCGTCGTCGTGCTCGAGGAAGGGGATCATGGCGGTCGCGACCGACACCATCTGGCGCGGCGAGACGTCCATGTAGTCGATCTCGGTACCGGGGATGTAGTCGATCTCGCCGCCACGGCGGCGGACCAGGACGCGCGGCTCGGCGAAGGTCAGCTCCGCCGTCAGCGGGGCGTTGGCCTGCGCGATGACGTAGCGGTCCTCCTCGTCGGCCGTGAGGTAGTCGACCTGCTCCGTGACGACACCCTCGATGACCTTGCGGTACGGGGTCTCGATGAAGCCGAAGGCGTTGACCCGGCCGTACGAGGCCAGCGACCCGATCAGACCGATGTTCGGGCCTTCCGGGGTCTCGATCGGACACATGCGGCCGTAGTGCGAGGGGTGCACGTCACGGACCTCGAAGCCGGCGCGCTCACGGGAGAGACCGCCGGGGCCGAGGGCGGACAGACGACGCTTGTGGGTCAGGCCCGACAGCGGGTTCGTCTGGTCCATGAACTGCGACAGCTGGCTGGTGCCGAAGAACTCCTTGATGGAGGCGACGACCGGCCGGATGTTGATCAGGGTCTGCGGCGTGATCGCCTCGACGTCCTGGGTGGTCATGCGCTCGCGCACGACGCGCTCCATACGGGCGAGACCCGTACGGACCTGGTTCTGGATGAGCTCGCCGACGTTGCGCAGGCGGCGGTTGCCGAAGTGGTCGATGTCGTCGACCTCGACCACGATGTCGCGGCCGGTCTCGTCACGCCACTCGGTCTCACCGGCGTGCAGCTTCACCAGGTACTTGATCGCACCGATGATGTCGGGCTCGGTGAGCACGCCGGAGTCCAGCGACTCGGCGTTGCCCAGCTTGCGGTTGAGCTTGTACCGGCCGACCTTCGCGAGGTCGTAGCGCTTCGGGTTGAAGTACAGGTTCTCCAGAAGCGTCTGCGCGGCCTCGCGCGTGGGCGGCTCGCCCGGGCGCAGCTTGCGGTAGATGTCGAGCAGCGCGTCGTCCTGGCCCTGGGTGTGGTCCTTCTCCAGGGTGTTGCGCATCGACTCGTACTCGCCGAACTCCTCGAGAATCATCTCGTTGGTCCAGCCGAGAGCCTTCAGCAGCACGGTGACGGACTGCTTGCGCTTGCGGTCGATGCGGACGCCGACCATGTCGCGCTTGTCGATCTCCATCTCCAGCCAGGCACCACGCGAGGGGATGACCTTGCAGGAGTAGATGTCCTTGTCGGACACCTTGTCCAGGGTGGAGTCGAAGTACACACCCGGGGAGCGGACGAGCTGCGACACGACGACACGCTCGGTGCCGTTGATCACGAACGTGCCCTTGTGGGTCATGAGCGGGAAGTCGCCCATGAAGACCGTCTGAGACTTGATCTCACCGGTCTCGTTGTTGGTGAACTCGGCCGTGACGAAGAGCGGGGCCGCGTACGTGAAGTCGCGGTCCTTGCACTCGTCAATGGAGTTCTTCGGCGGCTCGAAACGGTGGTCGCGGAAGGTCAGCGACATCGACCCGCTGAAGTCCTCGATCGGGGAGATCTCCTCGAAGATCTCCTCCAGACCGGACTTGGTGGGGACGTCCTGACCGGACTCCAGCGCCTCCTCGACCCGGGCCTTCCAGGCCGCGTTGCCGAGCAGCCAGTCAAAGCTCTCGGTCTGCAGGGCCAGGAGGTTCGGGACCTCGAGGGGCTCCTTGATCTTCGCGAACGAGACGCGGAGCGGGGCGGTGGATGCGGCGGAATTGTTCGAGGCGTTGCGCGGCGCGGCCAAGAGGGGGGTCCTTCCGAGGGCTCGGAGCTCACTACGCGCGTACCAGCCGGGCCTGCTTGAGCCTTGGTCCCGCCTCCCTCGCCACTGGCCTCTGCCGGAGTCGAAACCCCAGGTCAGAGCCGCTTTGCGGAGGCGATGCCAGACCCCTTCAGGGCAACGCAAACTCCGGGCGACGAGTCACGGAGAAGCTAACAGGCAGCGCAAAGGGACAGTGTAGCCAAAGGCCACACTGCTGTCCAGCTCTGATTCGGAAACCGAATCGGAGACTCCTCCCGGTAGCCGGCGGACGCGGACGCCCACCGGGTACTGCACTAACTCACGTCGAGTCATTTCCCGCCGGAGCCACTGGTTATGCATCCAGCAGAGGACCAACCCGGTGGACTCGCGCCTTGAGAATCGCGCGCCGCGTCGGGTTCGTCAAGGGCCCGCCGGCGGGGCGGACCTCGCCCTCTCCATCGCCCGTGACCCCGCCGGCGTTACAGAAGCCGTGGTGGGGGCCACCGTCGATGACCGTGATCACCTTACTCCTCGCGACCGACAGTGCCGAGTGAGCGATCGGCCACACCGGTGGTCCGGACCTGTCGGGCGGCGGGGCGTTCCCGGGGCCCCGCCCGGCCCGGGGAACGCGAAAAGGCCGGGCCGACCACCCGCAAGGGTGATCGGCCCGGCCTCAGGCCCCCTCAGAGGGGGCGTGAAGTCACTTGACGGTGACCTTGGCGCCGGCGCCCTCGAGAGCGGCCTTGGCCTTCTCGGCAACGTCCTTGGCAACCTTCTCCAGGACCTTGGCACCAGCGGTGTCAACGAGGTCCTTGGCCTCCTTCAGGCCGAGGGAGGTCAGGGTGCGCACCTCCTTGATGACCTGGATCTTCTTGTCGCCAGCGGCCTCGAGGATGACGTCGAACTCGTCCTGCTCCTCAACGGCCTCGGCGCCACCGGCGGCACCGCCGGCAACGACGACAGCGGCAGCCGGGGCGGCAGCGGTGACGTCGAACTTCTCCTCGAAGGCCTTCACGAAGGCGGCGAGCTCGATGAGGGTGAGCTCCTCGAACTGCGCGAGCAGCTCGTCCTGGGTCAGCTTCGCCATGATGGCGTCCTTCCACTAAATCGGCAGGTGGTGCCGGATGTACGGGTTGGCGGGCGTACGGGCCCGCAGCGAGGCGTGAGCCTGCCGATTACTCGGCGGCGGCGTCCTCGGCGGCGGGAGCCGGCGTACCGGCACCGCCCTGCTCGACCTTGTCGCGCAGCGCGTCCACGGTGCGGACGAGCTTCGACGGCAGGGCCTGGAAGAGCGCGGCAGCCTGGGACTGCTTGGCCTTCAGGGCACCCGCCAGCTTGGCGAGCAGCACCTCGCGGGACTCGAGGTCCGCGAGCTTCTTGATCTCATCGGCGGACAGCGCCTTACCATCAAGGACACCGCCCTTGATGATGAGAGCGGGGTTCTCCTTGGCGAAGTCACGCAGAGCCTTCGCCGACTCCACCGGGTCACCGGTGACGAAGGCGGCAGCAGTCGGACCGTTGAACAGTCCGTCCAGCTCCGTGATCCCGACCTCGTTGGCCGCGATCTTGGTCAGCGTGTTCTTCACCACGGCGTACTCGGCGTTGTCGCCGAGCGAGCGACGCAGGGTCTTGACCTGCTTCACCGAGAGACCGCGGTACTCGGTCAGCAGCACCGCAGAGGACTCACGGAACTTGTCCGCGGCCTCGGCGACGGCAGCAGCCTTGTCGGGCCTGGCCATAGGCTTACGCCTCCTTCCGTGATGTCGAAGTCCGGCCGACCGCAAAAGTCGACCATTCACACCTCGGACCACCAGGGCGGAAGGAAAGCTCCTGCAAAAGCAATGAGCCCCGATGCGCAGGGCGCACGGGGCTCGCAGTGACCTCGACGGGCTCCACGCGGACGCGGCACCCGGAAATCGAAAGCTCCAGACACACCTGCGCGGGCTGCCTGCGACGAATCACAGATCCTTCGGCCGCCTGCTCCCTGACGGGCGCGGCGACAACCAGCGGTCTTTGGCTTCCGCCAGACTAGACGGACGCGCCCGTACGACGCAAATCGCCCTCGGACGGAGCAGTCGAACCCCGATCAGCGGGCCAGCGGGGAGACCGTCCGGACGCCGGTGTCCACGGTGTCCGGCTCGGCCGGGGCCTGGGCCGAGAGCAGCGCCCCGGCGAAGTCCGAGTAGAGCACCAGGTCGTCCGCCCGGCCGCCGTCCCCGCTGCCGGTGCGCTGCAGCTTGACCAGCTGGTCCTTGTCGTTGAGCCAGAGGTCCAGGGTCAGCGAGTGCGAGCCGCCGGGCGCCAGGGCGGCCCGCAGGCCGTCCCGGCGGGGCTGGGTCAGCTGGGTCTGGGCGGCGGCGTACTTCTCGGCGGTGGTGGTGACCCGGTAGTGCTCGACGGTCGAGTCCTCCAGCTTCTCCTCGCCGAGGAAGGTGGGCACCACCCCGTCCGCGGTGGCGGCGGCCAGCGCCTCCACCGGGTTCAGCGAGTCGATCAGCCCGGCGTACGGGACCTCCTTGCGGCCGTCCGGGTTCGGCGGGACGGTGAAGCGCTCCCAGTGCCGGCCGCCCTGCCGGGCCGCGGTGGCCGCGTCGCCGCCCTGGTAGGCGACGGTGTCCACCACGATCAGCTCCTCCGGCCCGCCCGCGGTCGAGCGCTTGATCTGCAGCGCCGTCTTGGGCGCCCAGAACAGCGGGCCGGCGCCGGCGTCCGCGCCCAGCCGGTAGCTGACCTTGGCCCGGCGGGCGGTCTGCATGGCCAGCTCGGCGGAGAGCAGGACGCCGTGCGGCGAGCGGTCGGTGGGCTTGGCCGGCCCGGTCGGAGTGGCGACGGTGGCCGGGGCGCTGGTCGGGCTCGGGCTGCCGGACGGCGGGGCCGCCTGGTCGTCGCCCCCGCCGCACGCGGTCAGCCCGACCGCCAGCAGGGCGACGACGGCCACTCCCGCCCACCGCTGCCGTCCCGCCATCGTCCGTTCCTCTCTCACCCGGGCCACCTTGCCATCCACCCCGGGGTCAGGAGGCGGTGGCCCCCTCGGGAAGCTTCTGCAGCTCGCGCATGTCGATGTAGTCGTACGGCTCGGCCGCGATGACCGGGGTGCCGTAGTCGGAGTAGCCGACGGTGACGTTCAGCTCGCCGGCCCTGGTGCTGGCCTGCTCGACCCGCTTGACCACGAGCATGTCGGCGTCGACCCAGACGTCGACCTTCTCGTGGGTGACCCCGTTGGCCGCCAGGTTCGCCTTGACCTTGTCGATCTGCTCCTGGGACAGGCTGGAGCCGGTCACGCTGATCATGTCAGCCACGTCGAGCTCACCGCTGTAGTGCGTGGCGGCCTTGCCGTTCACCGTCTCCTGGCCGGTCTCGGTCACCTTGCCGCCGGCGATCAGGGCCCGCACGCCCTGCACCGGGTCGATGCTGGTGAACTGGCTGGCCTGGGTGCCGGTGGCCTTGGCCAGGTCCTCCTTGGTGTACCGCAGCCAGCGGTGTCCGCCGAGCTCGGCGGACGCGTCCGGGCCCAGCTTCATGTACATCCCGACGTTGGTGTACAGGTACTGCACGGTCGGGCCGCCGGTCACGGGTTCGAGCTTCTTGGCCAGCGGCGAGCCGGACATGTCCATCGTGAGGTCGGCCTCGATGCCGTTGGCCCAGGAGGCCGCGCCCTTGGCCTTGATGGTGCCCCCGCCGATCGTGATCGTCTCGTCGATCTTCGCGGACTTCGCCGCCCCGGTCTTCTCCGTGACCTTCTCCAGGAAGATCGCCGGAGTCACCTTGGCCGGCGGGGCGGACGGCGCGTCGGTGGCGGTCGCCGGGGCCGTTGCGGCCGGGGCGGGCGCGGCCTTGGCGTCGTCCTTCTTCCCGTCGCAGGCCGTCGCGGTCAGCGCCAGGGCGGCGAGCAGGACGGCGACGGTGGACCTGCTGCGGATTCCCATGATTCCCCCCAGTGAGAATGCCCGGCGCGCCAGGTGCGCGCCGGCCCGGCTCCCCTCCCCCGGTGAGCCGGTGGTGCTCCTTGTGCGGACTCTATTCGATCGTCCACACCCGGGGCACCGGAACGCGGCGCCGCGTCACCCCGTCGCGGCGGGCGTCGCGGCGGCCGCCGGGTCCGCGGTGGCGTCGCCCGAGACCTCGGTCGTGGTGACGGTGGTCCCGGCGTCGCCGGTGACGGTCTCGCGCAGCCTCAGCAGCCGGGAGCCGGGCCCGACCCAGAGGTCCCAGCCGATCGCCTTCACTCCGCGCCGCTGGTACCAGTCGACCACGGCGGCCAGCCGGTCCGGCCCCAACTCCCCCTCGGCGCCGAAGTATTCGGCGACCGGCGTGGAGCCCCGGTAGTGCGCGGCAGTCGTCCCGGCGACCTCCTCGCCGCCGAGCGAGCCGAGCGTACCGGCCTGGGCGACGGCGTACGCGCGGCTGCCCGGGTTGGTGATCAGCGCGGTCGTCCAGCCGCCGGACCAGCCGCCGGCGGCACCCGCGGCGCCCGGGTCGAGCGACTCGGCCGTGGCGCGGTCCGCGTGCTTGGCCCGGCCGTTCTGGTACGCGAGGTCGACCGCGCCGTCCCGGACGGTCAGCCGTCCGGAGCCGAGTTCATCGGTGACGGTCAGCGCGGCCTCGTCCCGGGCGCCCCAGGTGAGGGTGCCGCTCGCGGTGCGCCGGCCGGCCGGGCCCTCCTGGACGACGTCGATCCGGGCGGTGCCGGAGTCGTCCAGCGCCTGGGCGGCGGTGAGCACCACCTGCTTCGGCGGCACCGGCGCGGGCTGCCCGGGGGTGCCGGTGACGGGGGCGGCCAGCAGGCTGCATCCGGTCGTCGCGCCGAGGAGCAGCAGGGCCGCCGCCCGGGCGGGGGCGGCGGGGCGAAGGGCGGGCGGCACGACTCACTCCGGCGGTCACGGGTTCTCCACATGATCTGACCGGCAGAGCGTACGACGAGTCGGCCAACCGTTCCCATCCGCGCAGGTCCCGGTTCCGCAACCGTTCGCGCCCGGCGCCCGGGAACGACGGCGGGCCCGTACCCCCGAAGGGGTACGGGCCCGCCGTGCGGACTGCTTCAGAGCACTGGGGCTCAGACCGCGGCCGGGTCCTCCTCGACGAGGAGGTTGCGGGTGCGGTTCGGGTCCACCTGGATGCCGGGGCCCATGGTGGTCGAGAACGCGGTCTTCTTGATGTAACGGCCCTTGGCGGCGGACGGCTTGGCGCGGAGCACCTCGTCCAGCGCGGCGGCGTAGTTCTCGACCAGCTGCTCGTCGGTGAAGGAGGCCTTACCGATGATGAAGTGCAGGTTCGAGTGCTTGTCGACGCGGAACTCGATCTTGCCGCCCTTGATGTCGTTGACAGCCTTGGCGACGTCCGGGGTCACGGTGCCGGTCTTCGGGTTCGGCATCAGACCACGGGGGCCGAGCACGCGGCCCAGGCGGCCGACCTTGCCCATGAGGTCCGGGGTGGCGACGACGGCGTCGAAGTCCAGACGGCCCTTGGCGACCTCGTCGATGAGCTCGTCGGAGCCGACGATGTCGGCGCCGGCAGCACGCGCGGCCTCGGCACGGTCGCCGGTCGCGAAGACCAGGACCCGAGCGGTCTTACCGGTGCCGTGCGGGAGGATCACGGTGCTGCGGACCATCTGGTCGGCCTTGCGCGGGTCGACGCCCAGACGCATGGCGACCTCGACGGTGCCGTCGAACTTGGTGGTGCTGGTCGCCTTGGCGAGGCGGACGGCCTCGAGGGGGGCGTAAAGGCGCTCGCGGTCGACCTGAGCGTCCGCGGCCTTCAGAGCCTTGCTGCGCTTCACTGCTGCTCCTGAATGGTGATTGGAGTTGTGGTAGTCATCGGGCCTGCGCAGGCCCTACCACGGGGACGGCTGAGCCGGTTTGTCCCTGACGGGACGGGGGCTGGTCAGCCCTCGACGGTGATGCCCATCGACCGGGCGGTGCCGGCGATGATCTTCTCCGCCGCGTCCAGGTCGTTGGCGTTCAGGTCGGGCATCTTGACCGTGGCGATGTCGCGGACCTGGGCGCTGGTGAGCTTGGCGACCTTGGTCTTGTGCGGCTCGCTGGAGCCCTTGTCGATACCGGCGGCCTTCAGGATGAGGCGCGCGGCCGGCGGCGTCTTCGTGATGAAGGTGAAGGAACGGTCCTCGTAGACCGTGATCTCCACCGGCACGATCATGCCGCGCTGCGACTCGGTCGCAGCGTTGTAGGCCTTGCAGAACTCCATGATGTTGACGCCGTGCTGGCCCAGCGCGGGGCCGACCGGCGGAGCCGGGTTGGCCGCGCCGGCGTTGATCTGGAGCTTGATAAGCCCCGTGACCTTCTTCTTCTTGGGAGGCATGTCTCTCCGGGTCCTTCCGAGAGGTGATTGCTGGTGCGTGCGGAACCGGGGCGACACCCGGCCGCCAGCACACACATCGGACCAGGCTAACGCGTATGCGCCGCTGGACCAAAACGGATTCGGGGCGGGGCCGTCGGCCCCGCCCCGAATCCGAAGACCGTATGACTAGTTCTTCTGGATCTGGTCGAAGGACAGCTCGACCGGGGTCTCCCGGCCGAAGATCTCGACCAGGCCCTTGACCTTCTTCGAGTCGGGGTTGATCTCGTTGATGGTCGCCTGCAGGGTGGCGAACGGGCCGTCCGTGACGGTGACCGAGTCGCCGACCTCGAAGTCCAGCACCTGGATCTCGCTCGGCTTGACCGGCGAGGGCTTGCCGGCCTCCTTCGCGGCCTGGCGCTCGACGTCCGGGGCGAGCATCTTGACGACCTCGTCCAGGGTCAGCGGGTACGGGTCGTAGGCGTTGCCGACGAAGCCGGTGACACCGGGGGTGTTGCGCACGACGCCCCAGGACTCCGGGGTGAGGTCCATGCGCACCAGGACGTAGCCGGGGAGCTTGTTCTGGCGGATGGTCTTGCGGTCGCCGTTCTTGATCTGGACGACCTCCTCCTGCGGCACCTCGGCCTGGAAGATGTACTCCTCGACGTTCAGCGAGACGGCGCGCTGCTCCAGGTTCTGCTTCACCCGGTTCTCGTAGCCGGCGTAGGTGTGGATCACGTACCACTCGCCGGGCATGAAGCGCAGGTCCTCGCGGAACTTGGCGACCGGGTCGACCTCCTCGGCCTCCTCGACCTCCTCCTCGGCGACCTCGGCGGCGGCCTCCTCGGCAGCCTCCTCGCCGGCGAGCTCCTCGGTGCCGTCCTCCGCCTCGTCGACCTCCACGTGCAGCGCGGCCTCCTCGGCGGGCTCGCCGGCCTCGGCCTCGTCGTACGCCTCGGCCTCGTCCTCGTCGCCGTCCACGGCGTCCACGATCTGCTCGGCGGACTCGGTGTCGTCAGCCAGCTCGGCCGCGTCCAGCTCGGCGGCGACATCCGCCTCGCGGACGGTCTCGTCGGCGTCGTACAGGGGGGACTCAGACACGGTGGCTGCTTCTTTCCTGGAGATGGTGAAGGTGGCGCGCTCCGGAACCGCACCGGCGCGCGACCGCTCGCGCGGGCGCCGGGAGAGGTCTCGGAGACTTCAACAGTACCGAGTCAACGGTAGCCGCGCGTACGTCCGCCGCAGACAGCTCGACCCGGACCGATGATCGGCCCGGGTCGGGAAGCGTTTTCGAAGGCGGTGCGTTCGGGTCAGCCGAAGATCCAGAGGCTCAGCTTGGAGAAGCCGTAGTCCAGACCGGCGACGAAGGCCATCACGACGACGACGAAGGTCACCACGACGGCGGTGTAGCTGGTGAGGTCGCCCTTGGTCGGCCAGACGACCTTGCGGAGCTCCGCGATGATCTGGCGGTAGAAGAGGCCCATCCGCGCGAAGAGGCCCTTCTTGGCCCGCTTGCCGGACTTCTTCTCGCCGGAGCGGTTGGCCCGCTTGCGGTCGCGGCGCGAGAGCGCCTTCTCCTCGCCGTCGACAGGCGTGGTCTCGGCAGCGCCGTCGGCCCCCTCGGGGTTGCCGCTCTCAGGCGTTGCGGTGGAGCCCGTGGTCTCCGTCACTCGTCCTCACCTGAATCCGGGTCCTGCCGGACGTCCTCGCACCCGGTGGGGCACGAGCGGCCGGCGTAAGCGGTGCTGATCCAAACGATGC
Organism: Kitasatospora sp. NPDC094028; assembly: GCF_049543595.1. Lineage (NCBI taxonomy): Bacteria > Bacillati > Actinomycetota > Actinomycetes > Kitasatosporales > Streptomycetaceae > Kitasatospora > Kitasatospora sp. NPDC094028. The sequence continues at coordinate 62,085 of NZ_JBMVFA010000039.1, forward strand.
TGATCGGTGCCCTCTCCGCATCAAGCCCGCTCACTCCAGTGGAGCGAACGGGCTGAGATGCAGGTCAAGCACAGCAGGGCAAGAGGGACTCGAACCCCCAACCGCCGGTTTTGGAGACCGGTGCTCTACCAATTGAGCTATTGCCCTACGGCGCCTCGCGGCTCCGTGGCGACCAACCTACCGTATCCAACCCCGCTGTCTGCACAGACGGTGAAAGCTCCGGGTTTTTTCGGTGGGCCGTCGAGCAGCGAGTGTACGTGGTCGAGGGGCGTTTGGTCGAACGTCTTCTTCCGGGAGCACCGCACCGGCGGCGATCGTCCGGCGGCTCCCGGCGATCACCGGTGGATCACCGGACGCCGCGATCCGGACGGAGCCGTACGGATACTGGAACCGCCACGCCCGGTCCGTCCCGGTTCTGCGACGATGCAGGCATGAGCGCTTCCACCCCTCAGCCCGACCAGTCCATCCGCCCCGCCGACCGCCGGGTCTCCGCCCGGATCGGTGCGATCGCCGAGTCCGCGACCCTCGCCGTGGACGCCAAGGCCAAGGCCCTCAAGGCGGCCGGCCGCCCGGTGATCGGCTTCGGTGCCGGTGAGCCCGACTTCCCGACCCCGGACTACATCGTCGAGGCGGCCGTCGACGCCTGCCGCGACCCGAAGAACCACCGCTACACCCCGGCGGGCGGGCTGCCCGAGCTGAAGGACGCGATCGCCGCCAAGACGCTGCGCGACTCCGGCTACCAGGTGGACGCCTCCCAGGTGCTGGTGACCAACGGCGGCAAGCAGGCCATCTACGAGGCCTTCGCCGCGATCCTCGACCCGGGCGACGAGGTCATCGTCCCCGCGCCGTACTGGACCACCTACCCGGAGTCGATCCAGCTGGCCGGCGGCGTCCCGGTGGAGGTCGTGGCCGACGAGACCACCGGCTACAAGGTCTCGGTCGAGCAGCTGGAGGCCGCCCGCACCGAGAACACCAAGGTGGTGCTGTTCGTCTCGCCGTCCAACCCGACCGGCGCGGTGTACACCCGGGCCGAGGCCGAGGCGATCGGCCGCTGGGCGCTGGAGCACGGCCTGTGGGTGCTCACCGACGAGATCTACGAGCACCTGGTCTACGGCGACGCGACGTTCACCTCGCTGCCGGCCCTGCTGCCCGAGCTGGCCGACAAGTGCATCGTGGTCAACGGTGTGGCCAAGACCTACGCGATGACCGGCTGGCGGGTGGGCTGGGTGATCGGCCCCAAGGACGTGATCAAGGCCGCGACCAACCTGCAGTCGCACGCCACCTCGAACGTCTCCAACGTCGCCCAGCGCGCCGCGATCGCCGCCGTCGCCGGCGACCTGTCCGCGGTGCACGAGATGCGCACCGCCTTCGACCGCCGCCGGCGGACCATCGTGCGGATGCTCAACGAGATCGAGGGCGTGCTCTGCCCCGAGCCCGAGGGCGCCTTCTACGCCTACCCCTCGGTCAAGGGCCTGCTGGGCAAGGAGATCCGCGGGCAGCGTCCGCAGACCTCCGCCGAGCTGGCGAGCCTGATCCTGGACGAGGTCGAGGTCGCCGCCGTCCCGGGTGAGGCCTTCGGCACCCCCGGCTACCTGCGGTTCTCCTACGCGCTCGGCGACGAGGACCTGGTCGAGGGCATCAGCCGGATCCAGAAGCTGCTCGGCGAGGCCCGCGACTGACGTCCGTCCGCGGACGGCGCTGACGGCTGCCGCCCTCTTTCACCCCTTCGGGGGATCGAAAGAGGGCGGTTCCCGTTCGGGGGCCCGATGCGGCAGTATTCGTCAATGGAACGCCTGTTGAATCCGCGAGACGTCAGGGGCCTCCCGAAGGCCCACCTGCACCTGCACTTCACCGGCTCGATGCGGCCCGCCACCCTGCTGGAGCTGGCCGACAAGCACGGCGTCCGGCTGCCGGAGGCGCTCAGCTCCGCCGAGCCGCCCAAACTGCGGGCCACCGACGAGCGCGGCTGGTTCCGCTTCCAGCGCCTGTACGACACCGCCCGCTCGGTGCTGCGGGACGAGGAGGACATCCGCCGGCTGGTCCTGGAGACCGCCGAGGACGAGCGGCTGGACGGCTCCCGCTGGCTGGAGATCCAGGTCGACCCGACCTCCTACGCGCCCCGGCTGGGCGGGCTGATCCCCGCGCTGGAACTGATCCTGGACGCGGTGGAGCACGCCGCCGCGGCCACCGGGGTGGGCATCCGGGTACTGGTCGCCGCGAACCGGATGAAGTCCCCGATGGACGCCCGGACGCTGGCCCGGCTGGCCGTCCGGTACGCCGACCGCGGCGTGGTCGGCTTCGGCCTCTCCAACGACGAGCGCCGCGGCCTGGCCCGGGACTTCGACCGGGCCTTCGAGATCGCCCGCAAGGGCGGACTGCTCGCCGCCCCGCACGGCGGGGAGCTGGCCGGGCCCGAGTCCGTCCGGGACTGCCTGGACGACCTGGGCGCCGGCCGGATCGGCCACGGCGTGCGGGCGGCCGAGGACCGGCGGCTGATGGAGCGGCTGGCGGACCGGCAGGTCACCTGCGAGGTCTGCCCGTCCTCGAACGTCTCGCTCGGGGTCTACGAGCGGCCCGAGGACGTCCCGCTGCGCAAGCTGTTCGACGCCGGGGTGCCGCTGGCGCTCGGCGCGGACGACCCGCTGCTGTTCGGCACCCGGCTGGCCGCGCAGTACGAGCTCGCGCGCGACGTGCTGGGCTTCTCGGACACCGAACTCGCCGAGCTGGCGCGGCAGTCGGTGCGCGGCTCGTGCGCGCCGGAGGCCGTCCGCAAGGAGCTGCTGGCGGAGGTCGACGCCTGGCTGGTGGGGGTGCCGGTGGCGGTCTAGGACGCCGCCGCTACAGCTCGACGCCGATCATCACCGGCTCGTTCACCAGCTCCACCCCGAAGGCCTCGCGGACGCCGTCCCGGATCTCCCGGGCCAGCGCCAGCAGGTCCTCGGCGGTGGCGGAGCCGCGGTTGGTGAGCGCCAGGGTGTGCTTGGTGGAGAGCGTCGCCGGGCCGTTGCCGTAGCCCTTGCCGAAGCCCGAGCGGTCGATCAGCCAGGCCGCCGAGGTCTTGGTGCAGCCCTCCGGGGCCGGGTAGGCGGGGGCGTTCTCGGCGCCCGGGCGGGTCCGGAAGGACTCGTACTGCGCGGCCGTGAGCACCGGGTTGGTGAAGAAGGAGCCGGCCGACCAGGTGTCGTGGTCCGCCGGGTCCAGCACCATGCCCTTGCCCGCGCGCAGCCCCAGCACCGCCTCGTACGCCCGGCCCAGCGGCACCCGCTCGCCCTGCTCGACGCCGAAGTGCCTGGCGACCTCGGCGTACTTGACCGGGGTGGACAGCCCGGCCTCGTCGGCCAGGGCGAACCGGACCCGCAGCACCACGTAGCGGTCGGGCTCGGCCTTGAAGCGGCTGTGCCGGTAGGAGAACGCGCACTCGGCGTTCGTCAGCACGACCGTCTCCCCGGCCGTGCGGTCGTACGCGACCACCTCGGTGATCGTCTGGGCGACCTCCTGGCCGTACGCGCCGACGTTCTGCACCGGGGTGGCGCCGGCCGAGCCGGGGATGCCGGCCAGGAACTCGATGCCCGCCAGGCCGTGCTCGCGGACGGCGCGGGTGACCGCCTCCGACCAGACCTCGCCGGCCGCCAGCTCCAGCACGGTGCCGTCCAGCGCGAAGCCGGTGGTGGCGATCCGCAGCACGGTGCCCCGGAAGCCGGCGTCGCCGATCACCAGGTTGGAGCCGCCGCCGAGGACGAGCAGCTGCTCGCCGGCCGCGTCGGCCTCACGGACGGCGGCGATCACCTCGTCGTCGGTGTGGGCGGTCACCAGGCGGCGGGCCGGGCCGCCGAGCCGCAGCGTGGTCAGCGGGGCGAGGGGGGCGTCGTTTTCTACCAGCACGCCCACCAGCGTACGGGTGGCAGGGGTGCCCCCCGGCACCCCCGCCACCCACCGCTGCTCAGACGCGCACGGCCTCGACCGGTTCCCCGGACCGCTCCCCCGCCGCCGCCACGGCCCCGTCCCGGCGCGGGATGAGCACCGCAGCGAGCGCCCCGACCGCGACGGCCGCCGCGCCGACGTACAGCGCGGGCACCAGCCCGTCCGTGAAGTCCTGCACCGACCGGTAGCCGCCCCGGGCCGAGAACACGGCCGAGACGACGGCGACGCCGAGCGCCCCGCCGACCTCGCGCACCGCGTTGTTGGCGCCGGAGGCGATCCCCTGCTCGTGCGGTCGGACGCTCGCCATCACCAGCTGGGCGGTCGGGCCGAAGTACAGCGACATGCCGAACCCGCAGATCACGATGGCGGGGATCTGCGCGGGGTAGTCGAACCCGTTCCGGTCCGCGACGAGCCCGAACAGCGCCAGCCCGACGGCCTGCAGGGCCAGCCCGGCGACCACGATCGGCCGGCCGCCGATCCGGTCGGAGACGATGCCGGCGATCGGCGAGACCAGCAGCGGCATCGCGGTCCACGGCAGCATCATGATGCCGGCCTCCTGCGGGCTGTAGCCGCCGACGCCCTGGAGGTACTGGCTGATCAGGAAGATGGACCCGAACATCCCCAGGTACATCAGCAGGCTGGCGGCGTTGACCGCGGAGAAGGCGCGGCTGCGGAACAGCCGCATCGGCAGCATCGGGTGGGCGGCCACCCGCTGCTCGTAGCGGACGAAGGCGATCAGCAGCAGGCCGCCGCCGACCAGCGCGCCGAGCACCAGCGGGCTGGTCCAGCCGTCCGGGTTGCCGCGGATCAGGCCGAGGACGACGCCGAACAGCCCCAGGCTGACCAGCACGGTCCCCGGGAGGTCGAGGGCGCGGTCCGCGCCCCGGCTCTCGCCGAGCCGCAGGAACGCCAGCGGCAGCAGGACCAGGCCGACCGGGACGTTCACCCAGAAGATCCACTGCCAGGAGAAGTGCTCGGTCAGTGAGCCGCCGATCAGCGGTCCGGCGGCGACGGCGAGGCCGCTGACCCCCGACCAGATGCCGAAGGCCAGCCCCCGCCTGGCCTCGGGCACGGCGGCGGTGAGCAGGGTCAGGGTGAGCGGCATCATCACCGCGGCCCCGGTGCCCTGGACGGCGCGGGCGGCGATCAGTTCGCCGATGCCCGGGGACAGCGCGGCCGCGGCGGAGCCGGCGGTGAAGATCGCCAGGCCGACCAGGAAGAGCCGGCGGCGGCCGAAGCGGTCGCCGAGGGAAGCGCCGAACATCAGCAGCACGGCGAAGCTCAGGGTGTAGGCGCTGACCGTCCATTCCAGGTCGGACAGCCCGCCGCCGAGCTCCTCGCGGATCGACGGCAGTGCGGTGGTGACCACCAGGTTGTCCAGTGCGGCCATGAAGCTGGCCGCGCTGACGATCACCAGGGTCCAGATCGCGGCCCTGCCGAAGGCCGGTTTCTCCGTCATGACATCCCCCAGGTTCCTCAGGTAGTTATCGATCAATAACTTTCCGGGGCCGAGAAGAGGCCGCACGGACGCCACCGTGCGGCCCGGCTACTCGGCCCCCGCGCAGTCGTCGAAGCCGCTCCAGATCCGGTGCTCCGGCGGGAAGCCCAGCGCCACCAGCGTGTTGAGCAGCATCCCGTGCGCGAAGAAGTCCGTGGCGGCCCTCACATCACCGCCGATCCGGATCCTGACCCGCTCGAACAGGCCCTCCCAGAGCCGCCGGGCGTTCTCCCCGATCTCGTCCTCGCCGGCCATCCGGGCGGCGAACACCGAGACGTAGAGCTGCATCTGCATCATGAGCTGATCGCGGTCCTCGACCAGGCCCAGGTACGCGTCGGACATCGCCTCGGCGGCCGCCTCGCCGGTCAGCCCGGCCGAGGCCTCGTCGAAGATCCGCCAGGTCTCCTCGACGCAGCGCTCGGAGGCCGCCGCGAAGATCGCCTGCTTGCTCGGGAAGAGCCGGAACAGGTACGGCTGCGAGACCCCCACCCGGCGGGCGATCGCCTCGGTGGAGGTGCCGTGGTACCCGCCCCGGGCGAACTCGATCATGGCGGCCCGGACGACGCTCTCGCGCCGCTCCTCCGCACTCATCCGGATGCTGGACTTGGCCATGGCATCGAAGTTAGTGGCCAATCACTACCTTGGCAAGGGCGCGCGCCGCGGCGGACACCCGTCGCCCGGGGCCCGCCGCGGCGCCGCGAACGGCGTCGAACCCGGCCTCAGGCCAGGCGGACGACCGCCTTGGACATCCCGAGCACCTTCTGCCCGCCCGTGGTGGCCACCAGGTCGACCTGCACCGTGCGGTCGTCCAGCTTCTTGGCGACCTTGGCCGTGACCTCGATCACCGCGCCGACCCCGTCGTTCGGCACCGGCACCGGCCGGGTGAAGCGCACGCCGTACTCGACCACCGCGGCCGGGTCGCCGACCCAGTCGGTGACCACGCGGGCCGCCTCGGCCATGGTGAACATGCCGTGCGCGATGACGTCCGGCAGGCCGACCTCCAGCGCGAACTTCTCGTTCCAGTGGATCGGGTTGAAGTCGCCGGAGGCGCCCGCGTACTGCACCAGCGTGGCGCGGGTCACCGGGAAGGACTGCGCCGGCAGCTCGGTGCCGACCTCGACCTCGTCGTAGCTGATCGCCATGCCGCTCACTCCCCCGTCTCGTCGGCGGCCCGGGCCACCAGCGTCATGACCGACGTCACCACGTGCTCGCCGGTGACGTCCGTCACCTCACCGCGCACGGTGAGCACGTCGTTGCCCGCCAGCGACTTGATGGCGTCGATGGTCACCACGACGGCCAGCCGGTCGCCGGCCACCACCGGGCGGGTGTAGCGGAACTGCTGGTCCCGGTGCACCACCCGGCTGTAGTCCAGGCCCAGTTCCGGGTCCTCGACCACCTGGCCTGCCGCGCGGTAGGTGATCGCGAACGGGAAGGTCGGCGGGGCGATCACGTCCGGGTGGCCGAGCGCCTTCGCCGCCTCCGCGTCGGTGTACGCGGGGTTGGCGTCCCCGATCGCGACCGCGAACTCGCGGATCTTCTCCCGGCCGACCTCGTACGGCTCGGTGGGCGGGTAACTACGCCCGATGAAGGAGGGGTCGAGCGCCATGGCAGCTCCTCGGAACACGGATGGACAGGAGTCGAACGGATACGGAAATGACTCCGGGCCGCACCCCTCGTGAGGGGTGCGGCCCGGAGTCGAAGACCTGAATTCACACAGGCCCGACAGCCCTGCGAAAGGGTCAGCGGGTCTCGCGGTGCGCGGTGTGCGAGTTGCAGCGGGGGCAGTGCTTCTTCATCTCAAGACGGTCCGGGTCGTTACGCCGGTTCTTCTTGGTGATGTAGTTCCGCTCCTTGCACTCCACGCAGGCCAGCGTGATCTTCGGGCGGACGTCGGTGGCAGCCACGGGAGTGCCTTCCTTGGACAACGAATAAGAACACAACAAGAGTAGCCGACCGGGAGTGCGATCTCCCGACCGACTACGCGGGGTAGCGGTGACCGGACTTGAACCGGTGACACAGCGATTATGAGCCGCTTGCTCTACCAACTGAGCTACACCGCCACGGTGATCCGCGATACAGCCGAAACTGACCACTTCTCACCAGAGCCCCCATGCGGAATCGAACCGCAGACCTTCTCCTTACCATGGAGACGCTCTACCGACTGAGCTATAGGGGCGAACGAGGAAGAGATTACACGTTCCGCGCCCAGAGGTGAAATCCGTATCCCGCGGCGAAGTCCGCAGGTCGACGGGGTGGACGGACGGACGATCCAAGGCCGGGAGTTCGAGCGGCCCCCGAACCCCAGCGGCCGGCTCCGGTCCGGCGGCGGCCCGACCCGATACGACTATTGCCCGCCTCCCGGCGGCCCGCCGCCCGGCGCCATAGGCTCGACGCTCATTGACCGGAACGGCCCTGGCACCCGACCGGGCGGCGCGACAAGGAGCCGACGATGGACAGCGCAGCCGCGGACGGGCCGCACTCCGGGCCCGGCCCGGCGGCCAACCCCCTCGGGCACGGCCCGGTCCTGCTCCTCACCGGCGCCCGGCTGATGGACGGCCGGGTGGTGGACGTCCGGATCAGCGGCGACCGCATCCAGGCGGTCGGCACCGTGGGCAGCCTCGGCCCGCTGCAGGCCCTGCCCGGCGCCCCCACCGTCACCACCGGCGCCCGGATCGACCTGCGGGGCTACCTGCTGCTGCCCGCCCCCGCCGAGCCGCACGCCCACTACGACGCCGCCTTCTCGGCCGCCCTGGCCGCCCCGCCGCCGGAGACCGCGGCCGACCTCACCCGCCGGATCACCGAGGCCGCGCTCACCTCGCTCGGCTACGGCGCCACCGCCCAGCGCACCCACGTCCGGATCGGCGACGTGCACGGGCTGGTCCGGCTGGAGGCGGTGCTCACCGCCCGGCAGGCGCTGCGCGGGCTCGCCGAACTGCAGGCCGTGGCGATGCCCCGGCTGCTCACCGGCCGGGCCGGCGCGGACGGGCGGGCCCAGCTGCGCGAGGCGCTCAAGCTGGGCGCCACCGCGGCCGGCGGCTGCCCGGAGCTGGACCCGGACCCGGCCGGCTACGTGCAGCTGCTGCTGGAGGCCGCCCGGGAGGCGGACTGCCCGGTGGACCTGCACACCACCGCCACCGATGCGCCCCAACTCGCCCGACTGACAAGTGCGTTGGCGCCGCTGCGGCCGCGGGTGACGCTCGGCCCGTGCGGCGCTCTGCCGCGCGGCGCGTCCACGGTGCTGGCGAGCGGCGGGGTGCGGGTGGTCTGCCTGCCGCAGAACGGCGGCTGCACCGGGCTGGAGGGCCCGGCCACCGGCCTGCGGCCGGGCCTGCTGCGGGAGTTGACGGAGGCCCGGGTGCCGCTGGCGGCGGGCAGCGGGGCGCTGCGGGACCCGTCCAACCCGGTCGGCCGGGCGGACCCGCTGGGGACGGCCTACCTGCTCGCGGCGAGCGGGGAACTGGCCCCGGAGACGGCGTACGACGCGGTGGCGAACCAGGCCCGGGCGGTGCTCGGGCTGCCGCCGGTGCGGGTGGACGCCGGGTTCCCGGCGGAACTGCTGGCGGTGCGCGGGGACAGCCTGGCCGGGGCGCTGACCGGCGGACACAGCCGGCTGGTGGTGCACAGCGGGCGGGTGGCCAGCCGGACCAGCGCGGTACGGGAGTTCGCGGACACCGTGGCGCTGGCGCTGCCCCGGCAGTCCGGGAACACGGAGGGATAGGGCGGGAAAGCCCGAGGGGCGCACGGCGATTGCCGCGCGCCCCTCCCCCACCTGCTGGCCGTCTCACGACGGCGGGCTGGAGCGGGTCCGGGCCTCCCCCACTGGAGCCGGCCCCGCTCGCTTCGACACCGACACTACGCCCACGGAACACCGGCCCCGACCGGCCTTGACGCTCCCCTGTCGCCCACCGGGCGGCTCTTGACGGCCCGTTGACGCCGGCGGCGGCCGAGGGGCGCCGGGCGGCCGCTACGGCTCGTACCGGTAGCCGATCCCCGGCTCGGTGATCAGGTGCCGGGGCCGGGCCGGGTCGCGCTCCAACTTCCGCCGCAGCCCGGCCAGGTAGACCCGCAGGTAGTTGCCGCGCGCCTCCTGGGCCGGGCCCCACACCTCGCGCAGGATCTGCCGGCCGGGCACCAGCCGGCCGGGGTTGGCCAGCAGCAGGGCGAGGATCCGCCACTCGGTCGGGGTCAGCCGCACCACGCCGTTCGGGCCGGTGACGGTGGTGGCCGCGAGGTCGACGGTGTGGTCGCCGAGCACCGGCCGGCCCGGCGGGACCCCTCCGGTCGGGCGGCGCAGCACGGCCCGCAGCCGGGCCAGCAGCTCGTCCATCAGGAACGGCTTGGTGAGGTAGTCGTCGGCGCCGGCGTCCAGGGCGCCCACCTTGTCGGCGGCGCCCGCCCGGCCGGAGAGCACGATGATCGGCATCGCGCTGCGGGTGCGCAGGCCGCGCAGCACGTCCATGCCGTCGAGGTCGGGCAGGCCGAGGTCGAGCAGGACGGCGTCCGGGAGGCTGAGCGCGGCGCGGTCCAGCGCCTCGCCGCCGGTCGCGGCGGTGTGGACGGCGTACTGGCGGGCGCTGAGGTTGATCCGCAGCGTGCGGAGCAGGGCGGGTTCGTCGTCGACGATCAGGACCTCGCGGTTTCCCCTGCCTCGCTCACTTCGTTCACTCATGGTGCGGTGACTCCTCCCCGAAGTCGGTGGTGGCGGCGGGCAGGGTGAGCAGCATGGTGGTGCCGCCGCCGGGGGTGTCCTCGACCTCCAGGCTGCCGCCCATGGCTTCGGCGAGGCCGCGGGAGAGGGCGAGCCCGAGGCCGACGCCGGTGGTGTTGTCGGTGTCGCCGAGGCGCTGGAAGGGCAGGAAGACCCGGTCGCGGTCCTCGGGGGCGATGCCGGGGCCGCGGTCGATCACCCGGATCTCGACCTGGTCGGCGTGGTGGCTGGCGGTGACCAGGACGGGCGCGCCGGGGGCGTTGTACCGCAGCGCGTTGGTGATCACGTTGGCCAGGACGCGCTCCAGCAGCGGCGGGTCGGCGAGCACCGGTGGGGCCGTCTCCAGGTCGAGCGGCTGGACGGGTGCGTACGGGTCGGTGAGGCTGTCGAGCGCCCGGGGCAGGATCTCGTCGAGGTGGATCTCGGTGAGGTGCAGGGTGAGCGCGCCGGCCTGGAGGCGGCTCATGTCGAGCAGGTTGTCCACCAGACGGGTGAGTTTGACCAGCGATTCGTCGGCGGTGGCGAGGAGTTCGGCCTGGTCCTCGGGTGAGAACTCGACGTCCGGGCTGCGCAGCGAGCCGACCGAGGCGAGGGCCGCGGCCAGCGGGGTGCGCAGGTCGTGGCTGACCGCGGCGAGCAGGGCGGTGCGCATCCGGTCGGCGGCCCTGATCGGCTCGACCTCGGCGGCGACCACGGCGAGCCGGTCGCGTTCCAGCGCCGCGGCGACGTGGGCGGCGAAGGCGGTCAGCACCCGCTGGTCGGCGGCGGGAAGCCGGCGGCCGGTGAGGACGAGCACGGCGTCGGTGCCGACCGGGACTTCGGTGGTCTCCTCCGGCCCGCCGCCGTCGTCCGGGTGGTCGGCCTCGGAGTGGGCGAGCGCCTCGCCCGTCCGGGAGAGCAGGGTGACGGTCCGCATGCCGAAGGCCGTCCGGGACTTCTCCAGCAGCGCGGGCAGGGCGTCGGCGCCGCGCAGCACGCTGCCGGCCAGGGTGGAGAGGGTCTCGGCCTCGGCGGTGGCCCGGGCGGCGCGGGTGGTGAGCCGGCCGGCGTGGTCGACGACGGTGGAGACGGCGAGCGCGATGGCGGCGAAGACCACCAGGGCGACGATGTTGTTGGTCTCGCCGATGGTCAGGCTGTGGACCGGCGGGATGAAGTAGTAGTTCAGCAGCACCGAGGCGATGAACGCGGCCAGCAGGGCGGAGGTGGCGCCGCCGAGCAGGGCGACGATGACCACGCCGAGCTGGAAGATCAGCGCGTCGGTGGTGAGGTTGATGGTGTCGTGCGCCTGGGAGAGCACGAGGGTGAGCAGCCAGGGCAGCACGAGGCCGGCGAGGTAGCCGGCGATGGTGCGGCGGCGGGAGTGCCGGCGGCCGAGCGAGGGCAGCCGGCCGCGGCCGGTGAACTCGTGGGTGACCATGTGGACGTCGATGTCCTCGGAGGCGTCCACGGTGGTCTCGCCGATGCCGGGGCCGGTGAGGAAGCGGTTGATCCGGCCGCGGCGGCTGGTGCCGAGCACCAGCTGGGTGGCGTCGTGGGCGCGGGCGAAGGCGAGCAGCGCGGTCGGGATGTCGTCGCCGACGACCACGTGGTAGCTGCCGCCCAGGGTCTCGACCAGCTGCCGCTGCTGGGCGAGCGCGCCGGAGGAGGCGCCGGCCAGGCCGTCGCTGCGGGAGACGTGGACGGCCAGCAGGTCGCCGCCGGCGGTGCGGTCGGCGATCCGGGCGGCGCGGCGGATCAGGGTCTCGCCCTCGGGCCCGCCGGTGAGGGCGACCACGACGCGCTCGCGGGTCTCCCAGACCCGGTCGATGTTGTGGCTGGCGCGGTAGTCGCGCAGGCCCTCGTCGACCCGGCCGGCGACCCAGAGCAGGGCCAGCTCGCGCAGCGCGGTGAGGTTGCCGACCCGGAAGTAGTTGGAGAGCGCGGCGTCCACCTTCTCCGCCTTGTAGACGTTGCCGTGGGCCATCCGGCGGCGCAGCGCCTGCGGGGCCATGTCGACGAGTTCGATCTGGTCGGCCCGGCGGACCACCTCGTCCGGGACGGTCTCGCGCTGCGGGATGCCGGTGATCTTCTGGACGACGTCGTTCAGCGATTCCAGGTGCTGGATGTTGACGGTGGTGATGACGTCGATCCCGGCGGCCAGCAGTTCCTCGACGTCCTGCCAGCGCTTGGCGTGCCGGCCGCCGGGGATGTTGGTGTGCGCCAGCTCGTCCACCAGCACGACGGAGGGCCGGCGGGCGAGCACGCCGTCCAGGTCCATCTCCTCGAACTCGGCGTCGCGGTAGGAGCGGTGGACGCGCGGCTGGACCTCCAGGCCGTCGATCATGGCCTCGGTGTGGCGGCGCCCGTGGCACTCGATGTAGCCGACCACGACGTCGGCCCCGCGCTCCTGTCTGCGCCGGGCCTCGTCCAGCATCCGGTAGGTCTTGCCGACCCCCGGGGCGGATCCGAGGTACACCCTCAGCCGGCCGCCGCGGATGCCGGTGCCGGGGGTGAGGTCGCGGGCCATGGGCGCTGCTCTTTCGTCGTCGCGGGTGGACGGTCGGTTCGGTCCGGACATACGGCTGACCGACCCGGTCCGGGAGTCAAGCTCCCGGACCGGGTCGGTCGGTTCAGCGCGTCGCCGGATGTGGAGTTGTCATCACTTCTGTTCGCTGAGCGCCTTGTTGAGGAGGACGACGTTGACGCCCTCCTGGCCGAGGAAGCCGAGCGAACGTCCTTCGGTGTACTTGTCGACCAGCTTGGCGACCGTCTCCACCGGCAGGCCGCGCTCCTTGGCGACCCGGTTGACCTGCTCCTTGGCGTAGGCGACCGAGATGTGCGGGTCGAGGCCGGAGCCGGAGGCGGTCAGCGCGTCGGCCGGGACGCTCGCCGGGTCGACGCCGTCGAGCTCGGCGACGGCCTTGCGGCGGTCGTTGACCTGCTTCAGCAGGTCGTCGCTGTTCGGGCCGAGGTTGGAGGCGCTGGACGAGCTCGCGTCGTAGCCGGTCCCGGCGGCGGAGGGCCGGGGCTGGAACCACTTCGGGTCCGGGACCGGGTCCTCCTTCGGGTCGTCCGGGTTCTTCTTCGGCAGGTTGTAGTTCTGGCCGATCAGGCTGGAACCGACCTGCTTGTCGTCGACCTTCACGAACGAGCCGTTGGCCTTGTCGCTGAACGCGACCTGGCTGATCCCGGTGACCAGCAGCGGGTAGGCGATTCCGAGGATCACCGTGAGCACCAGCAGCGCGCGCAGCGCGGTGAAGTGGGTGCGGACGGTCGTCGGCAGGGGCTTGGACATGGTGTTCTCCTCCTCTTCCCTGCGTCAGTTGAGGCCGGGGATGAACTGGACGATCAGGTCGATCAACTTGATCCCGACGAACGGCACCACCAGGCCGCCGATGCCGTAGACCCCGATGTTCCGGGCCAGCAGGCTGCTGGCGTCGGCGGGACGGTACTTCACGCCGCGCAGCGCGAGCGGGATCAGGCCGATGATGACCAGGGCGTTGAAGATGATCGCCGAGGTGATCGCGGACTGGGGGCTGTGCAGGCCCATGATGTTGAGGTGGCTCAGGCCCGGGTACACGCCGGCGAACATCGCGGGGATGATCGCGAAGTACTTGGCCACGTCGTTGGCGATCGAGAAGGTGGTCAGCGCGCCGCGGGTGATGAGCAGCTGCTTGCCGATCTCGACGATCTCGATCAGCTTGGTCGGGTTGGAGTCGAGGTCGACCATGTTGCCGGCCTCCTTGGCCGCCATGGTCCCGGTGTTCATCGCGACGCCGACGTCGGCCTGGGCGAGCGCGGGGGCGTCGTTGGTGCCGTCGCCGGTCATCGCGACCAGCTTGCCGCCCTCCTGCTCCTTCTTGATCAGGGCCATCTTGTCCTCGGGCGTGGCCTCGGCGAGGAAGTCGTCCACGCCGGCCTCCTCCGCGATCGCCTTGGCGGTCAGCGGGTTGTCGCCCGTGATCATGATGGTCTTGATGCCCATCCGGCGCAGCTCGTCGAAGCGCTCCCGCATGCCCTCCTTGACCACGTCCTTGAGGTGGATGACCCCGAGGACGCGGGCGGGCTTGCTGCCCACCTTGGTGGCCACCACCAGCGGGGTGCCACCGGCCGCGGAGATGCCGTCGACCAGGGTGGAAACCTCGTCGCCGACCGAACCGCCGTTCTCCGTCACCCAGTTGGAGACGGCGCCGGCGGCGCCCTTGCGGACCTGGTGGACGCCGTCCGCCTCGTCCAGGTCCACACCCGACATGCGGGTCTGGGCGGTGAACGGGACCCAGGTGGCGTGCGTCAGCTCGCCCTGGGCGCGGGCCCGCAGGCCGTACTCGGTCTTGGCGAGGACGACGATCGAGCGGCCCTCGGGGGTCTCGTCCGCGAGGGAGGAGAGCTGGGCGGCGCTGGCCAGTTCGTCCTGGTCCACCCCGGGGGCCGGCAGGAACTCGGCGGCCTGGCGGTTGCCCAGGGTGATGGTGCCGGTCTTGTCGAGCAGCAGGGTGTTGACGTCGCCGGCGGCCTCGACGGCGCGGCCGGACATGGCCAGCACGTTGCGCTGGACCAGGCGGTCCATGCCGGCGATGCCGATCGCGGAGAGCAGCGCGCCGATGGTGGTCGGGATGAGCGCCACGATCAGGGCGACCAGGACGATCATCGACTGCGGGGCGCCGGCGAAGGTGGCCATCGGCTGGAGCGTGACGACCGCGACCAGGAAGACGATGGTCAGCGAGGCCAGCAGGATGTTGAGCGCGATCTCGTTCGGCGTCTTCTGCCGGGCGGCGCCCTCGACCAGGGCGATCATCCGGTCGATGAACGACTTGCCGGGCTCCGAGGCGATCTTCACCACGATCCGGTCGGACAGCACCTTGGTACCGCCGGTCACCGCGGAGCGGTCACCACCGGACTCGCGGATGACCGGCGCGGACTCGCCGGTGATCGCCGACTCGTCGACACTCGCGACACCCTCGACGACGTCACCGTCGCCGGGGATGACCTGCCCGGCCTCGACCACCACGTGGTCACCGAGCCGCAGCGCGGTGCCGGGCACCTCCTCCTCGGCCTGGCTCTTCGGCCAGTCCAGCAGCCGGCGGGCGACGGACTCGGTCTTGGTCTTGCGCAGGGTGTCGGCCTGAGCCTTGCCGCGGCCCTCGGCGACGGCCTCGGCCAGGTTGGCGAAGACCGTGGTGAGCCAGAGCCAGACGGTGATCGCCCAGGCGAACACGGACGGGCTGGCGATCGCGGAGACGGTGGTGACCACCGAGCCCACCTCGACCACGAACATCACCGGGTTCTTGACCATCACCCGGGGATCGAGCTTCCTCACCGCGTCGGGGAGCGACGTGAGGATGAGCTTGGGGTCGAGGAGACCGCTCTGCACTCTGTGCGGCGCGCCGTGATCGGCCTGATCGGCCGGTGCGGGGTTCAGGGTGGGGGTGGACATCAGGAGAGACCTTCCGCGAGCGGCCCGAGGGCCAGGGCCGGGAAGTAGGTGAGGCCGACGACGATCAGGATCACGCCCGACAGCAGGCCCACGAACAGCGGCTTGTGGGTGGGCAAGGTGCCCGGAGTGGCCGGAACCGGCTGCTGCTGCGCGAGCGAGCCGGCCAGCGCCAGGACGAAGACGATCGGCAGGAAGCGGCCGAAGACCATCGCCAGGCCGAGCGCCGTGTCGTACCAGTCGGTGTTGACGGTGATGCCGCCGAAGGCCGAACCGTTGTTGTTGGCCGCCGAGGTGAAGGCGTACAGCACCTCGGAGAAGCCGTGCGCACCCGAGTTGAGCATCCCGGCCCGCTCACCCGGCAGCGCCATCGCCACACCGGTGCCGACCAGCACGATGGTCGGGGTGGTGAGGATGTACAGCGAGGCGAACTTCATCTCCCGGCCGCCGAGCTTCTTGCCCAGGTACTCGGGGGTGCGACCGACCATCAGGCCGGCGACGAACACCGCGACGACCGCCAGGATCAGCATCCCGTACAGGCCGGAGCCGGTACCACCGGGCGCGATCTCGCCCAGCATCATGTTGAAGATCGTCAGCCCGCCACCGAACGGCGTGAACGAGTCGTGGAAGGAGTTCACCGCACCCGTCGAGGTCAGCGTCGTCGAGGAGGCGAACAGCGTGGACGCGGCGATGCCGAACCGCTGCTCCTTGCCCTCCATCGCGGCGCCCGCGGCCTGCAGGGCGGTGCCGTGGTGCGCGGCCTCGGCCCAGGTGAGCAGGGCGGCCGAGGCGACCCAGAAGATGGTCATCACGGCGACGATCGCGTAGCCCTGGCGGTTGTCGCCGACCATCTTGCCGAAGGTGCGCGGCAGGGCGAAGGCGACCACCAGCAGCAGGAAGATCTCGACCAGGTTGGAGAAGCCGGTCGGGTTCTCGAACGGGTGCGCCGAGTTGGCGTTGAAGAAGCCGCCGCCGTTGGTGCCCAGCAGCTTGATGACCTCCTGCGAGGCCACCGGGCCGCCCGGGATCTTCTGCACCTCGCCGGAGAGCGTGGTCACGTCGGTGAAGCCGTGGAAGTTCTGGATCACGCCGGAGGCGGCCAGGACCAGGGCGAAGACGACCGACAGCGGCAGCAGCAGCCGGATGTTGATCCGGATGAGGTCCACCCAGAAGTTGCCGACCCGGTCGGTCCGGTTCCGGGTGAAGCCCCGGATCAGCGCGGCCATGACCGCGATGCCGACGGCCGCGGAGACGAAGTTCTGCACCGCCAGGCCCGCCATCTGCACCAGGTGGCCCATCGCGGACTCGCCGCTGTAGGACTGCCAGTTGGTGTTGGTGACGAACGAGATCGCGGTGTTCCAGGCCTGGTGGCCCTCCATCTGCTGGACGCCCAGGTTCAGCAGCAGGTAGCCCTGGAGGCGGATCAGGCCGTACAGGAAGAGGACGGACACCGCCGAGAAGGCGAGCACCGAGCGCAGGTACACCGACCAGCGCTGATCGGCGTCGCCGTCGACGCCGATCACCTTGTAGACGCCGCGTTCGACTCTGAGGTGCTTCGAGGTGGTCAGGATGCGGGCGATGTAGTCGCCCAGGGGCCGGTAGCACAGGGCCAGCGCCCCGACCAGGGCGAGGGCCTGCATCCAGCCCGCGAGAGTGGAGCTCATGTCAGAACTTCTCCGGGTAGATCAGCGCGACGACGAGGTAGCCGACGAGGGCGACGGCCACGATGAGACCTGCGATGTTCTCGGCGCTCACAGCTTCTCCACCCCCCGCGCGATCAGGGCGATGACGGCGAACACGGCGACCGTGACACCGACGTAGATGAGATCGGACATGGGCTCCACCAGCGTGGTTCGGGAGACTGCCGCGAACCGGCCCGGGGGCCTCGCGCGGCGCCGGCGGACGACCGGCAGATGCGAGCAAACCAGCCACCGGGGGCGCGTCATCGGACCCTGACGCCCTCCATACGGGTGACGGCGCGGCGTTGACGCGACCTTGACGCCCGCTTCACCTCGCCGAGACCGTCGTGACCGTCCCGAGACGACGCCGGGACCAGCACGGACGTCGGGCCCGGGGCGGACGTCGGGCCCGGCACGGACGTCGGGCCCGGCACGGACGTCGGGACCAGCACGGACGTCGGGCCCGGGGCGGGCGTCGGGCCCGGGGCGGCGCTCTGCCGTCCCGGGCCCGTTCGCTCACGAAGGGGATCCGCCCGCGGTCACATCCGCATCCGCAGCCGGCAGACCACCGCGTCGGTGTGCCGCCGCAGCGCGCGGTCGATCACCGCGCCGCGCCGGTTCTGCAGGGCCCGCTGCCACCAGCGGGCCGGCTCCACCTCGGGGATCAGCACCGTGAGCCGGTCGTAGACGTGCTCCTCGCCGAGCCGGTTGACGAAGTCCGCGATCGGCTGGCCCAGCCGCCGGTGCCCGTCCGGGATCTCCACCAGGGGCACCCCCGGCTGCCACAACTCCCAGTCCCGGCGCAGCGCCTCGGCCCGGGCGGGCTCGTGCACCACGGTCACCGCCAGGACCTCGTCACCGAGCGAGAGGGCCGCCGACAGGCCGTCCCGGGTGAGCCGGGTGATCGTTGTCACCGGGACGACGACCAGGCTGCGCTGCCGGGTCACCGCGCCCGGCACCCGGCCCAGCTCCAGCCGCTCCCCGATCCGCTCGTAACTGCGGTGGATCGCCTCGAACAGCACCACCAGCAGCGGTAGGGCGACGACGATGCCCCAGGCGCCCTCGGTGAACTTGGTGCCGGTGACCACCAGGGCGGCGACACCGGTCAGGACCGCGCCGAAGCCGTTCAGCGCCGCCCTCCACCGCCAGCCGTCCGGCCGGTTCCGGAACCAGTGCCGGACCATGCCGACCTGGCAGATGGTGAAGCCGACGAAAACGCCGATCGAGAACAGCGGCACCAGGCTGTTGACGTCCCCGCCGGAGCCGACCAGCAGCACCGCCGAGACCACGGCCAGGAACAGCACGCCGTACCGGTACACCTGGCGGTCGGCGCGCAGCGCGAACACGTGCGGCAGGTGGTTGTCCCGGGCGAGCAGGTCGAGCAGCACCGGCAGGCCGCCGAAGGAGGTGTTGGCGGCCAGGCCGAGCAGGACCACGGTGGCGAACTGGACGACGTAGAAGGCGACGCCGTGGCCGAGCGAGGCGTCGGCGAGTTGGGCGAGCACGGTGACGCCGTCGACCGGCTGGAGGTGGAAGCGGCCGATCAGCACGGCCAGGCCGACCAGCATCACACCGAGCAGCGCGCCCAGCGCGACCTCGGTGTGCTGGGCCCGCTTCACCCGCGGGGCGCGGAAGGACGGAACGGCGTTGGCCACCGCCTCCACGCCGGTCAGCGCGGAGCAGCCGGCCGCGAAGGCCTTGAGCAGCAGCAGCGCCCCGACCGCGGTGGCGTTCTCGGCCAGCACGGAGGCGTGGCCCGCGGCGGCCTCGGTGCTCACCGGGGCGTCCCGGAACAGGCCGACCACGATGATCGCCATGATGGCGAGGACGAAGACGGCCGTGGGCGCCATGAACCAGCGGGCGGACTCGGCTATCCCGCGCAGGTTCACCGCCGTCACCAGGGCGAGCACGCCCAGGCAGAGCCAGACCCGGTCCTCGTACAGGCCCGGCACGGCCGAGGTCAGCGCGGCCACGCCGGCGGTCACCGAGACCGCGACGTTCAGGATGTAGTCGATCACCAGCGACGCGGCCGCGGTCAGCGCCGTCCGGCGGCCCAGGTGCGCCTTGGCCACCGCGTACGAGCCGCCGCCGTCCGGGAACGCCGCGATCACCTGCCGGTAGGAGGCCACCAGCACCGCCAGCAGGACGGCGATCGCCGCGGTGACCGGCAGCGTGAAACCCAGCCCGTACCCGCCGGCCGCGGCCAGCACCAGCACGATCGACTCCGGCCCGTACGCCACCGAGGCCATCGCGTCCAGCGACAGCGCCGCCAGGCCGCCCAGCGCCGTCAGGCGGTGCCGCTCGTCGCCGGCCCCGGTATCAGGCGGCTCGGGCTCGGCCGTCACGGCCGGGGTGGTGGTGGCGCTGGACATCGGACGGGACCTCCGCAGTCGGTAGTTGCTCCGATCCTGCGGTTCGCTCCACCCGGCGCCCGCGCCCCCTACGCGTTCCTGACGCCGCCACGAGCGCCTTTGACGCGCCCTTGACGCCCCTCCCGGCCGGCATCCGCCGTCTGGCGGGGGTGGGATGAGCCGCTGTCCCGGCGGGCGCCGGTTGGGAAGACGATCAGCTCGGTCGAAGGACTCCCACCCCCGGCCCCCACTCTGCTGCCCCCACCATGTAATTGCAAGCCATACGCAATAACGCGCCCTCGCCCGGACGCACGAAAAAGCCCCCGATCCGCGTTTCCGCAGATCGGGGGCCGTTTCTCTATCCTGTGGCTGGTGCAGGGTTCGAACCTGCGTAGCTTGCGCGACAGATTTACAGGCCGCTGACCAGGGGCGCTCTGACCAGGCAACTCTTGATCACGGCCCCGATCTGGTCCGCCCCTGGTCCGGATCATGTTCCGAGCGCGCCTCGATCGGACCGCCTTGAGAGCGCACCGAAGGCCGGGGGCGGGCAGCGACTTCGCTGCCCGCCCCGGCCTTTCGTGTTTCACGTCACACCTAGACGCGCCACGCGCCGAGCGCCGTCAGTGCTCGCGCCTCGCACCTCAATCACGGTCATGCGGGCGGGCCACGTGTCCCATGCACGTGCGCGCTCTCAGCTGGGCTCTACCCCGGCAACTTGCGGCTCAGGCAACGGGCGCCCTCGAAGCTAGTGCCGCATCAGGCAACGTTCGCCCTGGTGACGACTTCGCGTAGTCGTTCGTCGGCGGCGTGCTTGTTCCGCCAGATGATGTAGCGG
>NZ_JBMVFA010000040.1:0-72319 GCF_049543595.1 Kitasatospora sp. NPDC094028
GTGAGAAACCCGGCGAACTCGCCGAACGCCTCCCGGGCGTAGACGTACGGGCCACCGCTGCCCGGCACCCGCTCCGACAGCCGCCCGAAGGTCACGGCGAGGGCCAGCGCGCCCACGGTGACCAGGACGAAGGCCACCAGCGCGATCGGCCCGTAGGGCGCGAGGGCCGAGGGCAGCGCGAAGACCCCGGTCCCGATGATGCTGCCGACCACCAGGGCGGTGGCGCCCGGGAGCCCGAAGGTTCCGCCCCGCCCGGGAGCCGCGTCCTCGGTCGTGCTCTCCGCTGGTCTTCCGCGGTCGTGTACGGACATCAGGGGCTCCTTCGCCGGCTGCTGGATCACTCGGACGGGCCGGTCCTCTCGGTGGCCCGTCGCTGAAGATCCTCGACCCGGCGGACGGCGCGCCCCAGGGGCCGACCGTCCCGGTCACCCCCGCCGGCGGTCCCTGTCGCACCCGCCCGATGGTCCCGGGCGTCGGCGGGAAGGGGCGGGCCCGGTGGCGCCCCGCGCGGCCGGCGGGCGGGCCCGAATGGGGTCGTCCGGCCCTACCGGCTCGGCCCGGCATCCGGCAGACTGCGGTGAGACCTGTACTGCCTGCCGCTCGGGGCAGGCCATGAGCTCGGAGCGGTGATGGCGGACGACGCGGCGGTCGGTGTGGACGGCCCGGTGAAGGTGTTCCTGCTCGACGACCACGAGGTGGTCCGGCGGGGTGTGCACGACCTGCTGGACGCGGAACCCGGTTTCACGGTGGTCGGCGAGGCCGCGACCGTGGCGCAGGCGCTCAGCCGGGTCCCGGCGCTGCGGCCGGACGTCGCGGTCCTGGACATGCGGCTGCCGGACGGCGACGGCGTCACGGTCTGCCGTGAACTGCGGTCCCGGATGCCGGAGTTGGCCTGTCTGATCCTCACGTCCTTCGACGACGAGGAGGCCCTGCTGGACTCGATCATGGCCGGTGCCGCCGGTTACGTGCTCAAGCAGATCAGCGGCACCGACCTCGTCTCGGCGGTCCGTACGGTGGCCTCCGGCCAGTCGATGCTCGACCCCGGCGCCGCCACCCGGCTGATGGCCAGACTGCGCGGCGAGGCCGCCGCCGCGCAGTCCTCCGACTTCCCCCGGCTCACCGAGCGCGAGCGGGAGATCCTCGCCCTGGTCGGCGAGGGCCTGACCAACCGGCAGATCGGTCAGCGGCTCTACCTGGCCGAGAAGACCGTCAAGAACCACATCTCCCGGCTGCTCGCCAAGCTCGGCGTGGAGCGCCGGGTGCAGGCGGCGGTCATCGCGACCGAGGTGCTCGCGGGCCAGGGCCGCCAGGCGGGCGCCAGGGGCGCCTGAGGGCCCGCCCCCTCAGGCCAGCGGCGCCGACCAGAGCAGTCGGGTGCCGCCCTCGGCCGGAGCCGTCACCTCGAACACGCCCCCGAGGCCCTCGGCCCGCTCGGCGAGGTTGCGCAGACCGCTGCGCCGGCCCTGCTCCGGGACGCCGATGCCGTTGTCCTGCACCGTCAGCACGACCTGCGTGCCGGTGGCCTGCAGCACGACCTCCACCCGGTCCGCCTCGGCGTGCCGGGCGGCGTTGCTCAACGCCTCCCCCAGGACGGCCACGACGTGCTCCGCGACCTCGGCCGGGACGTCGGTGTCGAGCAGGCCCTCCATGCTCAGCCGGGGCGGGAAGCCCAGGACCGCCTGGGCGTGCTCGACGGCCCGCATGGCCCGGGCCCGCAGGCCCTGCCCGGCGCGTTCCTCGCGCGCGCGGAGTCCGAAGATCGTCGACCGGATGATCTTGATGGTCTCGTCCAGGTCGCCGACCGCGCGCAGCACCCGGTCCGAGGCGCTCTCGTGCTCGATGAACCGGGCGGCGCTCTGCAACGTCATCCCGGTCGCGAAGAGCCGCTGGATGGCCAGGTCGTGCAGATCGCGGGCGATCCGGTCGCGGTCCTCCAGCATCGCCAGCTGCTCGGCGTCCCGGCGGCGTTCCGCCAGCTCCAGGGCGAGCGCGGCCTGGTCGGCGAAGCCCGGCAGCGGGCCGATCTCGCGGTCGGTGAACTCGGGCCGGCCCTTCTCCCGGGCCAGCAGCAGCACCCCGTCGATCCGCCCCCCGGCCCGGCCCAGCGGCACCGCGACGGCGGCGCCGAGCCCGTCGAAGCGGCGCGGTCCGGCGGACAGCCGCGGGTCGCCGGCCAGGTCCGTCGTGGTCTCCGGCACCCCCGAGGCGAAGGCCTCGCCCGACAGCGATCCCTTCAGCGGCACCAGCAGGCCGGCCCGGCCGGCCGTGTCCCCGCCGAGGGCCAGCTCCACCCGCACGGTGTCCGTCCCGGCCACCGGCACGGAGACGTCGGCGAGGTCGGCGCCGGTGATCTCCCGGGCCCGCTGCGCGATCAGCTCCAGCACCTCGGAGCGGGAGCCGCCGGACAGCAGCGCCCGGGTGATCTCCGCACTGACGCTCAGCCAGCGCTGCTGGCGCTGCGCCTCCTCGTACAACCGGGCGTTGTCGATCGCCACCCCCGCCGCGACCGCCAGGGTGGAGATCACCGCCTCGTCGTCGGCGTCGAACTCCTCCCCGCCCTGCTTGTCGGTCAGGTACAGGTTCCCGAAGACCTCCTCGCGCACCCGCACCGGGACGCCCAGGAAGGTCCGCATCACCGGGTGGTGCGCCGGGCAGCCCACCGAGGACGGGTGCTCGGAGAGGTCCTCCAGCCGCAGCGGAGCCGGGTGGTGGATCAGCTCGCCGAGCAGGCCCCGGCCGGTCGGGTACGGGCCGATCCGGGCGATCTCCTCGTCCGTCAGGCCCACCGTGAGGAACTGCGACAGCGTCTCACCGTCCGGCCCGATCACGCCCAGCGCCGCGTACCGCGCGTCCACCAGCACGGCGGCCGCCTCCACGATCCGTCGCAGCACCTGGGTGAGGTCCAGCTCCCGGCCGACCGACAGCACCGCCTCCAGCAGGCTGTGCACCCGGTCCCGGGTGCCCCGGGCCGCGTCGATCCGTGCCTGGAGCTCCTCCAGGAGCTCGTCCAACCGCAGCTGCGGCATCCGCGACCGCACTCCGTCCCCGCCCACACGAGCCTCCTGCCACCCTGGTCCCCGGACGGGTCGATTCTCGCAGAAGCCGACCGCCCCCCGTCCAGCCCACCACCCTTCCCGGGAGGCAAGAGCCCAGGCCAGGGCCCACCCGGCGGTCCGCACGGCCGACTGCCTCTACGCTGTCCCCCGGGCGGCCGCCCGACGCGCACACAACCCGGGGGGACCGCGTGATACGCGTACAGCAACGGACCTTCACCCTGATCGCCTGGCCGTGGAACACCATGCGGTGGGCCCAGGTGCCCGAGGGGCTCGAATTCACCCTGTACGACGTCGTCGAGCCGATGAAGCGCGGCACCGAGGTGCCCGGCACCCCGGAGGAGGCCGCGCGCTGGAAGACGGGCCACGACGCCTACCTCTCGCTGCTGCGCGAGGCCGAGGACGTCGTCCGCCACGCCCACGGCGTGCGCTGCAAGGCCGGGTTCATGGTGGACCACCGCTCGGTGCGTCTGCGCCGCTACGGCCTGCTGCCGGGCCGCGCGGCCCGCTCCCGGCGGCTGTTCGCCGAGTGCCGGGCCCGGATGCGGACGTACGAGGAGGCCTACCGGCCGATCCTCGAAGAGATCGAGGCTCGCCTCGCCTCCACCTCCGCGGGCCCGGCCTGAGGGAGCGGCGGCGTCCCGGCCGCCACGCGCGGTGAACGCCCCGGCCGAACGGCGTGATTCCCCGCCGGCGAACGACCGTGGCCGTCAGGGCGGCGGCAGCAGGTCGCTCTCACTGACGGTGTACGTCAGCGGCGGGTAGTCGAAGTCCGTTTCCCGGTTCTCCCGGCGCCGCAGCCGGTAGAACTCCTGCCGCTGGTCCTCGTCGGCCGGTGCGAGGCGCGCGCCCTGCGGGAGGTACGCGTGTCCGTCGCGGAAGCGGACGACGGTCTTCGAGGTCCGGAAGGTGACGCCCAGCCATTCGTTGTCCGCCGCGGGGACGGGGGCGTCCAGGACGATCCTGTGCCTGAACCGCCGGTTCGCGTCGACGGAGAACGCCACGATGCTGCGGTGGGCGAGGGGGATCTCGAACCTCTCGCCCTCGGACTTCTCGCCGTCGGACTTCTCGCCCTCGGACCCCTTGGATTCGAAGATCAGCTTCCGAGGCGGGCCCGCCTCGGGATCCCGGTAGCAGGAGAAGACCGCGATGAACGAGTCGTCCGCCAGATCGAGGGCCTGGTCGGAGTGGGCGCCCATGCGCGTGTAGGCGTTCGTGTAGATCTCGACGAGGGCGTTGTTGAAGCCGACCGGGATCCCCGCACGCTCCTGGATCCGCCCCGCCAGCCGCTCGTGCACCGCCCCGAAGCGCTGCGCCGGGCTGCCGTACCGCGTGGTGGTGCGGACGAGGGGCACCCCGCCCGTCTCGTCGACCCTGGCCAGGACGGTGCCTCGCCGTCCCTTTCCCAGCTCCTCCAGCCGGGCCGACGCGGCCAGCTCCGCGAAGACGTCTCCTTCGGCCGGCAGCTCGCAGGAGACGATCGCGTCCGAAATCCTAGGCCCGAGGGGCACGGTAGTCTCCCGTGTTCATGCTGAAGAGGAATGCGTCGCCGTAGTCGATGAAGGACGAGGTCCTGTTCTCCTCGGCGTACAGCCGGCGCAGCTCGTCCATGCCGGCCGCCGTGGGCGGCCCCAGCTCGACCAGGCCCTCGGCCTTCTTGAGGAACGTACGACCGTCCTTGTGGACGGCCTCGGCGCTCGAACAGCGCACCACGTACCCCAGCCGGGTCGGGAGCGACTCGGCGTCCAGGGCCGCGGGCCGGATCTCGTGCGTGTACAGGCGGTTGGTGGACAGCGGCATGAAGAACACGGAGCCGGGATAGAGGGTCAGGGTGAACTGCGCGGGCAGCGCGCGCCCGTCGCCGGCTTCGGCCCCCTCCTTGAGCCGGAAGCGCAGCCTGGTCAGCCCGCTGGCGCCCTTGAGGCCGCGGTCGAAGGCGTCCTCGGCCAGCGGCCGCAGCCCGTCGAGCCCGTCGTAGAAGGTGCAGAAGGCCATGATGCCGTTGGCGGGCATGTCCTTGGTCTTGTCGGCATGGGCCGAGATCTTCGCCTTGGACTGCTTGCGCTCGGGCGTGGCACCGGTGTTGTGGTAGATCTGGGCGAGCACGTGGTTGAGCGGCGCGTGGCGCTGGAAGGTGGCGGCGGCCTCGCGGTTCAGGGCGTCGACGACGGCCGTGTCGGTCGGGCCGAAGCCCTCGGTCGGCCCGGAGAGGTTCGTGGAGCAGCGGAGCAGGCGGAAGTGCAGTTCGTCGCCGTTCCGTGTGACGGGCGTCAGATAGATGCCGCTGCGGTGGGCGCTTCCGGGTTTGGTGGCCTCCGTCAGGGACTGGAACTCGTGTTCCGCACGGACCCGTCCGAAGTGGTCGTCGTCGGGCCCGAAGAAGCGGCGGTAGTACACGCCGACGCCGTGCACGCGCACGGGAACCCGGCCGAGGTCCACGACCGGCCAGTTGCCCGCCCCGTGACCGTCCGACAGCTCCCGGACGACGAACACCCGCTCGGCGGACTCCAGTTGGCGGCCACTGAACCCGGAGACGTCGCCGCACAGGTAGACGGTCTTCCCCCCGGGTTCGGGCGAGCCGGAGGCGAGGTCCTCCGGTGTGACGACGGACCCGAAGAAGTCCCGGACCGCGTCGTGGCCGTGCAGCGCCGAGGGCGCGACCAGGACGTTGCCGGCATCGTCGATGCGGGCTTCTGCCGCCTCTGCCGCCTCTGCCGCCTCTGCCGTGGACATCGGGCGGTACCTGCCTTTCGCGGACCTTGGTGGACGGCTCGAACCGTTGACACGGCGACGGCCCGCACTCCCCCTTCGCACCGCGAAGCGCGAACAAGAGGGGACGGACCGTTGGGCCCCGATGCTCTCACGGGAGTTCGACGGCGGCCAACGAATTCCGCTGCGCCACCCGCCCGCTACCGCCGCCCCGACCAGCGCGGCTCCACCTGTTCCCAGGCCGCTTCCCACCCCTGCTCCGCCCGGCGCTCCAGCGCGCGGCGGCGCAGCGCGTAGCCGGCCTCGGCGGCCAGCCCGAGGACGAAGACCGTACCGAGGCCCGTCACGACGGCGTCCGAGACGATCTCCTCGCCGCCCTTCGCCGCACCGAGCGGGTGGCCGGCGTCGTCCAGCGCGACCGGCAGCGCCGTCCCGGCGGGCGTGCCGTCCGGGACGGCGACGTTCCCGGCCCCTGGCCCGGACGGGAACGTCCAGCGGGCAGGGGCCAGCGCCCGCCCAGCGCCCGCCAGTACATCGCCCGCCCACGGATCGGCGGGCAGCGCCGG
Organism: Kitasatospora sp. NPDC094028; assembly: GCF_049543595.1. Classification (NCBI taxonomy): domain Bacteria; kingdom Bacillati; phylum Actinomycetota; class Actinomycetes; order Kitasatosporales; family Streptomycetaceae; genus Kitasatospora; species Kitasatospora sp. NPDC094028. The sequence goes on from NZ_JBMVFA010000040.1 coordinate 6,329, forward strand.
GCCCGTGGTCACGGCGGTGACGGTGTGCCGGTGCCGGGCCTGCCGCGCCACGGCCTGCGCCTGTGCCCGGTACACCAGCAGCGCCGCCACCGCCGCGACGGCGAACACGGCCAGCACCACCAGGGACTGGCCGACCACCAGGCGGCTGTACGCCCGGTCGACCGGCCGGCAGACCGGGTTGCGGTCCCGGCCGGCGGCCCGGCGGAGGTGCTGGAACAGGGGCGTGTGCGAGACCGGCTGTCGGTGTGTGGTGGCGGTGGCGGGCATGGCGGCGTCTCCTCGGGTCCCGGGGCCTTGCGACCAGTGTTTCCCGGCCCCGGCGCCCGCCCCAGGGCCATCCGGGCCACCGGCCCCGGGACCATCCGGCCCCTGCTCCGCCCGCCGCTGGCCGCCTCCAGGAGGCGGCGCCCCCCGTGCCTGCCGATACTGGGGCCGCAGCCCCGAGGAGGAACCATGGACTACGGTCTCGGCGTACGGCTCCGGCAGCCGTTCCGCCAAGCGGTCGACGCCGTCACCGCCGCACTCCAGGAGCAGGGCTTCGGCGTCCTCACCACCATCGACGTCCGGGCGACCCTGCGCGAGAAGATCGGCGAGGAGATCGAGGACTACCTGATCCTCGGCGCCTGCAACCCGGCCCTCGCCCACCGCGCGCTGCGGGCCGACCGCCGGATCGGGCTGCTGCTGCCCTGCAACGTGGTCGTCCGGACGGACGGCGACGGCACGCTGGTCGAGGCCGTCGATCCGCAGACGCTCGTCGCGCTGGCCGGGCCGGACGGCGGGCTGGGCGAGGTCGCCGACGAGGCGGCCCGGCGCCTCAACGCGGCGCTCGACTCGCTACGGGACTGAGGAGCACGCCATGACCGGACCGGTCGTCGTCGGTTTCGACGGCTCGCCCGAGAGCCTGACCGCCTCCGAGTGGGCCGCCCGCGAGGCGCAGCGCCGGGGCCTGAGCCTCGAACTCCTGCGGGCCTGGCCCTGGCCGAAGCGGGACGTGGTCGGCAGCGACGAGACGTACCGCCACGCGCTGGCGCAACTCGCCGACCAGGAAGCCGAGTTGCGCACCCTGACGCCCGACGTCCCGGTCTCCTCCTCGACCCTGTCCGCCGACCCGGCCGAGGCGCTGGAGACCGCCGCGCAGAGCGCCTCCCTGCTGGTGCTCGGCTCGCGGGGGCTGGGCGCCGTGCTCGGTTCCCTGGTCGGCTCGGTGAGCCAGGAGGTACTGCGCCGGGCCGGCTGCCCGGTGGTGCTCGTCCGGGCGGGCGGGGCGGAGTCGGACGGCCCGGTGACCGTGGGCCTCGGCCTCGCCCACCCGGCCGCGGACGTGCTCGCCTTCGCCTTCGAGGCCGCCGCGCTCCGCTCGGCGCCGCTGCGCGTCGTCCACGTCTGGGCGCCGCCGGCGGGCAGCGAGCACCTGGCGCACGGCACCACCGGCGGCGACGAGGCCTCCGCCGCCGAGCGGGCCGGGCTCGCCGGGGCCCTGGAGCCCTGGCGGGCCCGCCACCCCGGGGTGGACGTGACGGCCGAGCTGGTCCCCGGCAGGGCTGCCACCGAACTCGTCGACGCGACGGTGACGGCCCGGCTCCTCGTCGTCGGCCGCCGCACCCGCCACCTGCCGTTCCTCCACCACCACCTCGGCCCGGTGGCCCGCGCCGCGATCCACCGCGCGCACTGCCCGGTCGCCGTCGTCCCGTACGGCTGATCCGGGCCGTTCGGCGCCCGCCCGACGCCGCACCCGCACCCGGGGCCGGGGCCGGGGCCGGGGTCAGTCGTCCCCCTCCCCGCCGCTCCCCGGGTGGGGGCTCCGCTCGGCGGGCAGGTGGCGGCGCAGCCCCTCCTGGACGGCGCCCAGCATGACCCGGGCGACCACGCCGATCAGCAGCAGGTCGCCGATCATCTGCCCGGTCGCCAGTAACCGCGCCTCGCCGGTGCGGGCGGTGATGTCGCCGAACCCGACCGTGCTGAAGACCGTGACGCTGAAGTAGAGCGCGTCCGTGCGGGACATCGACTCGCTGAAGCTGCCCGGGTCGTCGCGTTCGAGCAGGTAGTAGACGGACGAGAAGAGCAACAGGAAGAGCGGGACGGTGGTGGCGACCGCCTCGGCCGCGCGCAGCCGGGGAGACGGCGAGCGCACGATCCGGATGGTCTGCCAGACCAGCAGCAGGGCCACCCCGACGAGCCCGCCCACCAGGGTGACGATGGTGCCGGCGGTGAACTCCCGGTCCAGCGGCAGCAGGAAGTACGCGGCCACCAGGCCGGCGCTGCTGAGGAGGATCCGCAGGACGGTCAGCACGGTGCGGCGCCGGTGCTGCCGTGCCCCGGAACGGGCTCCGCTCGGCCGGCTCATGCAGGGCCCTCCCTCGAAGGACACGACCGGTGCTCCTCCGTGGCCGCCACGGTCGTGGCCCGCCCGGTCGGGTGCGCGCCCGGCCCCTTCATGGTGGGGCAGCCCGGCGACCCGGGAAACCCGGGTCGCCCGGCCGGGCGACCGCCGGACCGGACCGGCCGGCCGGACACCGCGCGTGCGGCGGTGTCCGGCCGACATCCCGAGGTTGGGCCGGACGACGGGAGGTGAGGGGTGCCCGGACGGGGCGCCGGGCCGCGGTGAACGCCTCAGGCCGCCGGGGCCGCCAGGATCACGCGGGTCTCGCTGACCCGGTAGCCGCCCCGCCGGAAGGCCGCGGCCATCGGAACGTTGGTGGTGTCCGTGGTGGCGGTGATCCGGGTGGCGCCCCGCCCGGCGTGGGAGCGGGTGATCTCGGCGAGGATGTCGTCGATGTAGCGCCGGCCCCGCATCTCCGGGACGACCCCGAGGTAGCCGACGTTCGGGCCGGAGGGCGTGCGGGAGGGGATGGCGAAGCCGGCGAGCTGCCCGTCCGGGGTGCGGGCGATCCGCCACCAGTCGCGCTCGCCCGGGCAGCCGAGGTAGAACTCCAGGTCGTCGCGGGCGGAGCCCTCCTCCCCCAGCGCGGCGACGTTGGCGATCGTCTGGCCGTCCAGGCTGCCGCGGGCCACCTGCCGGAAGACCTCGACGAACGCCTCGTCGTCGGGCTCGGCGGTGAAGACCAGCCGGTCGGACGGCTCGGGGGTGCCGGCTGCGGGCGCCCACTCGAAGCGCAGCCGCTCGATCCGCCCCGTCAGGCCGGCGCGCCGGGCGGCGTCCTCCCGCCAGGCGACGGCGACGGCCCGGGCGTCCTCGTCGTACGGGTCGTCCTGGGGCAGCATGATGTTGTACTCGGGCAGGCCGGTGAGCCCCTGCTCGGCGAACGCCCGGTGGGCGGCGGCCAGCAGGTCGGCGGCCAGCGCGGCCGGGTCGGTGACCGCCGGGTGGACGGACAGGCAGTCCAGGACGATCGGGTGCTCGCTGTCGGTGCGGCCCCACCACAGGGCACGACCCAGCACCCGTCCGTCCTCCTCGGCGATCCACGTCCATTCGGGCCGCAGCCGGCGGGCGGCGGATTCCTCGCGATGGCGGGCGGCCGAGATCCAGGCGACGGGTTCGGCGACGTCCCAGTCCAGGACGAGGTCGAGGTCGGTCTCGGTGGTCGAGCGAAAGCGCACACTGTCTCCGTGGGGCAAGGGTTCTACGAGAGGTCGCAGCCACCCCGCGGCGGCCGCCGGGCGGAACGTACGCCACCGAACGGACCTGCCGCCACTGCTTTCCGCGCCGCCCCTGAGCTGCGGGCTACCGGCCGTGGCGGTTCTCCTGCCAGTCGTCGAACCAGCGGAGCCAGACCGGTGTGTCCAGGCCGCGGTGCCACCGGTCGCCGGCGGCCTTCTCCAGCTCCGGGGTCGTCAGCGCCTCCTCGTGCTCCAGCCAGTCGAGGTACCACTCGCCGAAGCTCGCCGGGCGCCCGGCATCCGTCAGCAGCGGGTTGAGCCGGTCGCAGGTCGGCCGCCCGTCGAACCACATGCTGCCGCGGTCCGGGCCGCTGACGACGAGCAGGGTGCTGAAGTTGTGGCCGTGGCCCGCCAGGAACACCGCGCCGGTGACCCGGTCCCGCTCCGCCGCCTCCACGGCCTCGTCCCGGGCGGCCCGGGCCGCCTCGAAGTCGGCGGGGTCGGGGTGGTCCTCCTCCCGCACGGTCCGCTCCCACGCCGCGTCACTCGCCGCCAGCGCCGTGTCATGATCGGGGAACGGCACGGCCAGCCGTGCCAGCTGGGTGTCCGCGTCCCCCGCCCAGTGCCACCCGTCCGGCCCGCGCCGCAGTTCCCTGGGCCACCGCCCGCCCGCACTCACCCGGAGCAGGAACTCCCGGTAGTCCGCCGGGAAGGTGATCCCGAACTGCCGCTCCGCCTCCGCCACTTGGCCCTCGGCCAGCGGCGCGGCCAGCTCGGCCCGCGCCGCGCTCCACGCCCGCTCCTCGCGCAGCGCGCCCACCCGCTCCCGGACACCGTCCCATTCGATCCTCCGCATGACCGGCCAGGATAGGACCCCGACGTCGCGAGCCGAGCACGCCCCCTCCGGCCCCGTCCAGCCCCGTCCAGCCCCGCCCAGCCCCGTCCGGCCCGGACGCGAGCCCGATCGCGGTCGCGCGTCACTCCGATGACCGGCGCCGCGCGACAGCCGTCGACCGGGCCGCAAGGCTCGGTGTGGCACCCGCACGCGGGAGCAACCGCCCGTGCCCGTGAGGAGAAGGACCTATGGCCACACCCCAGGACGTCAACGCCGTTCTAGCCATCGTCGACGACGCGCTCAGAGTCCTCGACTGGAGCGCCGGCGACGCCTCGTCCCTCGTCGACGACGGGCTGGCGGTCCCCGTGGTGAGCGACGAGCTACGGCCCGGATTCGCCGCCGCCGTCGACCAGGTGCTCACCTCCGGCGGGGCCGGGGACCTCGCCCTGCGGACGCTCCGAGGCGCGAACCCCGCGTTCCCCATGGACCAGGTCCTCCAAGCCCTCGCGCAGAACGGTTGGGACGGCGCACTCCTGACCTTCAAGCTGCAGGCCCTCGCGGCCGGCGGACGCGCTGACGTGATGGCCACGGCGGGCCGGGGCCGCGGGGGTGGCGGCGGCATCGCCGGCAGGCCCTTTCACAAGTTCCTCAAGATCCTCGACGCCGCGCTGGGCAGCCTCGGCGCCATCCCGGGGGTCGACGTGATCAAGGAGCTCAAGGAGTTCCTGGAGGCCTCCCTGCCGTAGTCGCACCCGGTCCCTGCCTCAGCGCCTCGGGAAGCTGAAGGTGTAGCCGTTGGCCCTGAGCCACGGGAGGAGCTGTTCGAGGGCTTCCAGGGTCTGGGCGCGGTTGCCGCCGCCGTCGTGGAGCAGGACGGTGGGGCCGCGGCGGAGCTGGTCCTTCGCGGTCTCGACGATCTTCTCCACGCCGGGGCGTTCGAAGTCGCGGGTGTCGACGTTCCAGCCCAGCGGCCGCATGCCGTGGGCGGCCGCGACCTGGCGGCTCTCGGGGGTGAAGGCCCCGCCGGGGGCGCGGTAGTACGGCACGGGTGCGCCGCCGGTGGACTCCTGGATCATCCGCAGGCCGTCGACGATCTCCTGTTGCTGGTAGGCGACCTCCTTGTGGTCCATGGCGGTGTCGTGGCTCACGGAGTGGTCGCACAGGCGGTGGCCGGCGGCGGCGACCTGCCGGGCGAGCTCGGGGTGGGCCCGGGCGTTGGGGCCGAGCATGCAGAAGACGGCCTTGGCGCCGTTGCGGGCCAGTACGTCGAGGATCCGTGGAGTCCACTGCGGGTCGGGGCCGTCGTCGACGGTGAGGTTGACGGTCCGGCCCGCGTCCTCGGACAGCCGGGAGATGCTCATGTCCACCTGCGGCGCGGGCAGGTTCGGGTCGGGGGTGGACGGACTGTCCGGGGCCGGTGCGGCGGCGAGTCCGGGGGCGCGGTCGGGAGCCTTCATCACGACTCCGGCGGCGCCCAGCAGGGTGGCGACGGCCGCGCCCGCCGTCACCAGGCGCAGCAGCGTGGTGCGCCGGCCGGCGGGCCGCCGGCCCACCCGGGGGTACCAGCCGGCCGGGGTCTCGTCGGTCGGGGTGGGCTCGCGGTGGTCGCGCATGGCGGTGCTCCTCGGGCGGTTCGGTGTGTCGCGGTGTCCACCACCCTCGGTCGCCCGGTTGCGGGGCCTGTGAGCTGCGTATGAGCGTTTCGCAACAACCGGCCCCCGCCCCGCGTCGTACGCGCGTTCGCGCAGGTCGGGGCCCGATACTGGCTGGCATGCCACGGGTTCTGCTGATCGAGGACGACGACTCCGTACGCGAGGCGCTGGCGCTGGGCCTGCGCCGCCAGGGCCACGAGGTGCGCGCCGCGGCCTCCGGCGAGGAGGGGCTGGAGCAGGCGCGGCAGGAGCCGCCGGAGATCGTGGTGCTGGACCTGATGCTGCCCGGCATCGACGGCTTCGAGGTCTGTCGCAGGCTCCGCCGGGCCGGGCCGACCCCGGTGATCATGCTGACCGCACGCGGGGACGACGTGGACACGGTGCTCGGTCTGGAGGCCGGGGCCGACGACTACGTGGTGAAGCCCGCGCAGTCCCGCGTCCTGGACGCCCGGATCCGGGCCGTCCTGCGCCGCGCGGGCGGGCCCGGGCCGGAGGCGGAGCGGGAGGCGCACGGCGACCTGGTGCTGGACCGGGCGGCGCTGACCGTCACCAAGCGCGGCGCCCCGCTGCCGCTGGCGCCCAGCGAGCTGCGTCTGCTGCTGGAGCTGGCGGCCGCGCCCGGGCGGGTCTTCAGCCGCGAACAACTCCTCGAATCCGTCTGGGGGTTGGGCCGCGAGGACGACATCCGGCTGGTCGACGCCGGGGTGAACCGGCTGCGCGCCAAGATCGAGGACAGCCCTTCCGCGCCGCGCTACGTCCAGACCGTGCGCGGCTTCGGCTACCGTTTCGGACCGTTGTGACCACACCACCCCCGACGCCTTCCCCGCCGCAGCCGCACGACGACCACGACCCGCGCGCGGCCCGCCCGCCGCGGCTGATCCGGCTGCGCCGCGCCGTCGCCGGGCTCCGGCCCCGGCTGCTGGTCGCGTTCGTCGCCGTCGCCGCCCTCAGCGCGTCGGCCACCGCCGCGCTCACCTACCGGGCCGCGACCAACTCCACCCTCGACCTGGCCCAGGACACCACCCTGGACGAGCTCCGCCGGCGCGTCGACGTCCTCGCCCCGGCCCTGCCGTTCCCGCCGACGCAGGGTGAACTCGACCGGCTGGCCGCCGAGTTGTCCGGGACGGGCGGCTTCCGCGACTGGCGCGTGCTGGCCGCCTACGGCACCGCGCACTCGCAGTGGACCCAGCCCGTCGCCGTCCCGCCGACGCTGCAGCGCGTCACCGGCGGCGGCCACGCCGCCTTCCAGCGCTTCACCGCCGACGACCACCCCTGGCTCGCCGCCGGCGTCCCCGTCGCCTACGCCACCACGAGCCCCGCCGGCCCGGCCGGCAGTCCGTCCGGCCTGACGGTCTACGCCGTCCTCCCGCTCGACCGCGAGCAGAGCGCCGCCGACGCGCTGCTCGCCGGGGCGGCCGGGGCCGGCGTGTTCGCCGCGATCCTCGCCGCCGGGCTGGCGCTGCTGGCCGCCCGCCAGGTGCTGCGGCCGGTGCGGGCCCTCGGCGAGGTCGCGCACGCCCTGGCCCAGGGCCGGCTGGACACCCGGCTCACCGTCACCGGGCACGACGAACTCGCCCAGCTGTCCAAGACCTTCAACCACACCGCCCGCACCCTCCAGGGCACCATCGAGGAGCTGCGCGCCGTCGAGTCCCAGGGCCGGCGGTTCGCCGCCGACGTCTCGCACGAACTGCGCACCCCGCTGGCCGCGATGCTCGCCGTCACCGACATCCTCGACGAGGACGCCGAGCACCTGCCCGCCGACACCGCCACGGCCCTGCGCATGATCAGCAGCGAGACGGTGCGGCTGACCCGGCTCGTCAACGACCTCATCGAGATCTCCCGCCTCGACGCGGGCGCCGCACCGCTGCGCACCGAGGACGTGGACGCGGCGGTCGCCGTTCGCGAGACGCTCGACCTGCGCGGCTGGAACGACCGGGTCGGCCTGGACCTGCCGGCCGCGCTGCCCGTCCGGCTCGATCCGCGGCGCTTCGACGTGATCGTCGCCAACCTCGTCGGCAACGCGCTGCGGCACGGGCGCCCGCCCGTCCGGGTCGCCCTGCGCGGCTCGGACGACGAGCTCGTGCTGACCGTCACCGACCGGGGGCCGGGCATCCCGCCCGCCGAACTGCCGCACCTGTTCGACCGGTTCTACAAGGCAGACAAGGCGAGGGCCCGCTCCGAGGGCAGCGGGCTGGGCCTGGCCATCGCCCAGGAGAACGCGCGGCTGCACGGCGGCGTCATCGAGGCCGCCAACTCCCCGTCCGGCGGCGCGGTGTTCACCCTCGTCCTGCCCCGGGGCATCGTCACCACCGGCTCGGAGGAATCGTGACCAGCTGGCAGCGGCTCTGCGCCGTCGCGGCCGCGCTGCTGCTGACCGGCGGCTGCTCGATCGCCACCACCGGCCCGGTGCGCAGCGGCCGGGCGGCCACCGGGATCCAACCCGGCACCCGGCTCTACTTCCTCGACCAGCACGGCATCCGCCTGGCCATCCGGCCGGGCACCCAGCGCCAGGACCTCCAGCAGACCCTGGACGCCCTGGTCACCGGGCCCGACCGGGCCGAGCAGCGCACCGGCCTGTACAGCGAACTGCCCCCGGGCGGCCGGGTCCAGGCCAGCACGACGCCGGGCACCGTCACCCTGCACCTGTCCTGGCCGGCCGCGTCGTTGTCCGCCCCCGCCGTGCAGCAGCTGGTCTGCACCGCCGAGGACGCCCCCACCACCGGGCCGGAGCCGAAGGTCGCGATCGTCAGCAGTGACGCACCGTCCGCCATCCAGCAGCAGTGCGACCTGCACCGCGCCGGCTGACCGGGACGTCCGCCGGCGCGGATCCGGGCGCCGTGGCCGGCCCGGACGTCCAGGACCGGCCGGTCAGGCCCGGCCGGTCAGGCGCCCGCCTCGGCGACGACGTGTATCTCGTGGACGGCGTTCCGGTCGCCGGTGAGCGGCTGGACGCGCCCGGCGGAGTCGGTGGCCCGGCAGCGGACGCGGTGCGGGCCCGGGGTGAGGTCGTACCGGAGCCGGAAGCGCTGCCAGGTCGGGTCCGGGCCGCGCCCGTCCAGCGCGGCGAGCTGCCAGTCGCCGTCGTCCACGGCGACCTCGACGGCCGTCACCTCGGTGGAGCTCCAGGCGTAGCCCGCCAGTTCGCAGGATCCGGCCGGGACGGTGCGCCCGTCGCCCGGGGCGAGCAGCTTGCTGCAGACGTCCTTCTCGCGGACCGGCCGGACCTCGGTCTCGCCGGGCAGGACGCGGGTGTAGAGGCGGGTGGTGAAGAGGTGGTCGGCGCGGTCGGCGGACAGCACGATCCGGCTCAGCCACTTGACCGAGTTGGTGCCGAACATCCGGGGGGCCACCGCCCGCAGCGGGAAGCCGTGGTCCGGGCGCAGCGGTTCGCCGTTCATGGTGTGCGCGAGGAAGACCTCGGTGCCCGCCTGGTCGAGGGGCAGATCCTTGACGAAGTGGATCCCGTTCTCCCCCGCGAAGTCGCCCGCGTCGGCACCCTCCAGCCAGACGTGCCGGGCCTCCGGCAGCGGCCCGGCGAGCTCCAGGACGGCGGTGAGCGGGACGCCGACCCACTCCAGGTTGGTGACGGCGCGGGTCGGCACCGTGGGGTGCAGCGGGTTGCCGAAGCACTCGTGGACGGCGTTGAAGCGGGTCTGCGGCAGGCCCTGGATGCGGGCGAAGTCCAGCCGCAGCGGCCGCTCCACCAGGCCTTCGACGCTGAGCGACCAGGTGTCGAGGTCGAGCCGCGGGTGCGGTCCGAGGTGGTTGCGGATGAAGACCTCGTCGACCGGGGTGAGGAAGACGTCGGGTGTCTCCGGATCGGTCCTGATCATCGGTCATGCCCCCGTGGAAAGTCGATCTTGATGATGCGTGTGGTCGACGGTACAAGAAGGGTCTGACATCGGTGCCGCCGAGGCCCGGCCCGCGCGCCCGGGGGACGCCTGGTCAGCTGGCCCGTACCCGGGCCCGGAACCGGCCGCCGATCGCCACGGCCACCGCCGCGCCGGCCGGCCCCGCCTGTCCGCGGCGAGTTGAGCCGCCGGACGGCCGGGCTCAGCCGAAGGACAGCAGCAGGATCGGCGCCGAGGTGGGGTGCGCGGAGCCGCCCGCCGGTTCGACGGTGACGCCGACGCCGGTCGCCCCGTCCAGCGGCCCGGTCAGCAGGAGCACACCGTCGCCCCCGGGCAGCAGCCCGGCCGGGCGCATCGTCCCGGAGTCGTCGAACCACAGCTCGTACGTGCTCCCGGCGGCGGGCACGGGCAGGCCCGAGGCCAGGAAGCCGGCCTCGCCGCGACCGTGCGACCACACGACCGTGCCCACGCCGCCCCCGCCGGCCGCCGCCCCGGTGGCGGTACGGGCGTCGGGCGCGGTGACCAGCGCGGCCAGGCGGTCCCGCTGCTGCTGGAGCGCGGCGGCCCGGGCCCGGGCCTGTCCGGCCTGCTGGTGCTGCTGCACGGCCACGCCGCCGGCGCCGGCGGCCAGCGCCAGGCAGGCCGCGAGGGCGAGCTTCGGCCAGTTCCTGGCGAGGCGGCCGCGCCGACGCCCCGGGGCGGGCGCGGTGCGCGGGGCCTCCTGGCGCAGCGTCGGCAGCGCGGCCATCACCCGGGTCTTCATGGCCGGCGGAGGGGCGACGGCCTGGGCGGCGCCGAGCCGGGCCAGTGTCGCGGTGAACTCGGCGACCTCCTGCGCGCAGGCCGGGCAGTCGGCGAGGTGGCGTTCGAACGCGGCGCTCTCCTCGGGGTCGAGGGCGTGCGCGGCGTAGGCACCGGTCAGGGCGTGGAGGTCGGCGGTGTTCATGCGCCCACCCCCAGGCAGTCGCGCAGGCGGATCAGTCCGTCGCGCATGCGGGTCTTGATCGTGCCCAGCGGTGCGCCGAGCACCTCGGCGACCTGGGGGTAGGTGTAGCCGCGGTAGTACGCCAGCGTCAGCGCCTCGCGCTGGAGCTCGGTCAGCGCCCGCAGGCACCGCCGGACCTGTTCGCGTTCCAGCCGGCCCTCGACCTGCTCCGCGACCTCGTCGAACGCCGGGGTGTGGGCGGCGGCGGCCGCGCGCCGGTCACGGTCGGCGGCGGCCTGGGCGGAGCGGACCCGGTCCACCGCGCGGCGGTGGGCAATGGTGAGCACCCACGTCATCACCTCGCCGCGCTCGGCCCGGTAGCGGGCGGCGGTGCGCCACACCTCCAGCAGGACCTCCTGGGCGACCTCCTCGGACTGCGCCGGGTCGCGCAGCACCCGGCGCACCAGGCCGAGCACCGGCGCGGCCACCGCGTCGTAGAGCCGGGAGAACGCGTCCTGGTCGCCGCGGGCGACCCGGGCGAGCACGTCCTTCAGGTCCGGTCCCGGCCGCCCGGGCCCGGTCAGGTGGACGACGGTGCTCATCCGGCCACCCCGGCGACTCGGCGGACGGGCGAAGCGCCCCGCGGGCTAACGGCGGGCATCACGGGCCTCCCATGACCACGGCCGGAACGAGGGCCCGGTCGAGTGAACAGAACTGGCTGACACGTGTTCTTCGGAGCCGGGCGGGCGCCGGATGGGTCCCGGTTCGTTCACCGGGCCAGACTGTGCGGCGCCCCGGCGCTCCACCCTCCCGCATCCTGCGGAAGCCCGCGCGACGGCCGGCCCGCGCACCGCGCGGGCGCGGGCGCGGGCGCGGGCCGCGAACCCCGAGCACAGACCGAGATGCCCCGCCGCGGACGACGCCGGCCCGCGGCGACTCCGGTGTTTCCGCCGAACAGGATTGCGTCCTCCACCGCGGACACGCGATGCTCGCCCGACACGACCGAGGGGGTTCCATGCGTTTGATCTCGACCGGCCGGCACCATGCCACGTTCGAATTCGGCGACCTGCAGGTGGTCTCGCTGCGGGACGGGTACATCGACATGCCGCCGACCCGGCTCCGCGGCAAGGACGGGCGCCCGCTCGACGTGCTGCCGCCCACCGTCCCGCTGGCCGGTGACAACCTGCGGCTGTCCGTCAACGCCTTCTTCGTCACCGATGGCACGCGGTCGGTCCTCGTCGACACCGGCGCGTCCGACAACTGGCCCGACCCCACCATGGGGTTGATCTACGACGCGCTCGACGAAGCGGGGGTCGACCGGGCGCGCATCACCGACGTGGCCATCACCCACGACCACCAGGACCACGTGAGCGGCCTGATCGCGCCGGACGGTTCGGAGGCCTTCACCGGACTCGAACGCGTGTGGATCGGCGCGGGCGACGCCCCGGTGTTCACGGGGCGGCTCGAACCGGTCCGCGACCGGGTCGTGCCCGTGTCGGAGCGGGTCGCGATCAACGACTGGACCACCGCGATCCCGACACCGGGCCACACTCCCGGCCACACCGTGTACGAGGTCAGGAGCGGCACCGGCCGCCTCCTCGTCTGGGGCGACACCGTCCACGTCCCCACCCTGCAGTTCGAACAGCCCGACGTGGCCTGGGAGTTCGACCGGGACCAGGCCCGGGCCCGCGCCGCACGAGCGGCCCTCCTCGAACAGCTGGCCCGTCCGGACCACTTCGTCGCCGGCGCGCACCTCGACTCGCCCGGCATCGCCCGCGTCACCCCCGCCGGCGACGGCACCGGCGACGGCTACGCGCTGGAGTACCTCGCACCGCCGATCGGCTGACCGACCGGCCGGCCGGCTCCGGGGCGAACACCCGGGCGGCCCGGGGCACGCACAATAAATCGCGTGCCCCGGGGTGCCCGCCGCGTTACCCTCGGCACCATGAACGTCACCGGCCCGATCACCGCCACCGCGCGAGCGACCAGCTCGCCGGTTGCCGCCGCCTGACGTACCCCACTCACTCCCCACGGCGACCGGAAAACGGTCCGCCGGTGGTGGCTCCGGGGCGTTCTGCGCCCCGCTTCCGATGATCGCGTGGACCCGATTCCGGTGCCTCCCCCGCCCCCGCGAAGGAGCCACCCCATGAACACCGACCAGCTCGTCCGCACCTTCATCGAGTACTACGAGGACCGCGGCCACCACCGGATCACCGGCTCGACCCTGCTGCCCCCGCCCGGCGACCCGGTGCTGTTCACCACCTCCGGTATGCACCCCCTCACGCCCTACCTGGAGGGACGTCCGCACCCGCTCGGCCGCCGGCTGGTCAACGTCCAGCGCTGCCTGCGCACCACGGACCTCGACGAGGTCGGCGACCGCACCCACCTCACGCTCTTCGAGATGCTCGGCACCTGGTCCCTCGGCGACTACGAGGGACCGCAGAGCCTCGACTGGGGCCACGGACTGCTCACCGACGGGTTCGGCATCGACCCGGGCCTGCTCCACGTCACCGTCTTCGGTGGCGACGACCAGGTCGGCCCGGACACCGACTCCCTGGACCTGTGGGAGGACCGCGGCATCCCCGTCGAGCTCACCGTCGAGGACAACTGGTGGTCCAACGGGCCGACCGGCCCCTGCGGCCCCGACTCGGAGATCTTCCTGTGGACCGGCGACACCCCGCCGCAGTCGACCCCCACCCGGGACGACCGCTGGGTCGAGGTGTGGAACCACGTGATGATGCGCCACCGGCGCCTCGACGACGGCACCCTCGCCCCGCTCCCCCAGCGCAACATCGACACCGGCCTCGGCCTGGAACGCCTCTCCTCCCTCCTGCAGGGCCACTCGTCCGTCTTCGACTGCGAGGTCTTCGACCCCTGGCGCCGCCTCGTCCCGACCCTGTGGCGGCTGGACGAACCGTCACTGCGCCTGGTCTGCGACCACCTGCGCTCGGCCGTCGTCGTGATCGGCGACGGCGTCCGCCCCTCCAACACCGGCCAGGGGTATGTCCTGCGCCGCCTGCTGCGCCGGGTGCTCACCGTGCTGCACCGGGACGACCCGCAGCAGGGGCACCGGCAGGGACCCGGACTCGGCGAGCTGCCGGACGAGTTGATCCGGCACACCCTGGACCACTTCCGCCAGGGCGTGCACCCCGAAACGGTCCGCCAGGTGCTGCTCGACGAGGAGCGGCGGTTCGGCCGCCTCCTGGCCCGCGGCCGCCAGGTGCTCTCCCGCCCCCGCTTCCGCGGCCCGCTCACCGAGGACGACCTCCACTACCTCCACGACACCCACGGCCTGCCCCGCGACCTGGTCCTCGACCTCCGGTCGCAGTGACGGTCGCCCGGGCCCGCTCACCCCGAGGCGGGCCCGGGGCCGGCGACCACGCGTCGACCGCGCGTCAGCCCGCGGTCGCCGCGGCGACCGTCACGGCCGTGATCGCCGCGACGGCGACGCGCATGTTCCGGATCGCCTGCCCGACCGGCTCGCCCGCCCAGTCGCCCGCGGCGATCTCCGCGAACCGCAGTTCGACCCGCGCACGCGGGAGGTCGGAGAACGCCAGCCCGTGCAGCCGGGCCGCGTGCAGGAGGGCGATCAGGGTCGCGGTACGGACGTCGGGCGTCCGGTGCTGCCGGATCACGGCGGCCAGCCGCGCGCGCAGTTCACGCTCGACGGAGCCGTCCGCCTCCGGATAGCGCCGGACCGGGAAGAGGCCGAGGACCCGGTGGCGCTCCTCCACGACCAGGCCGCGCTCGCACAGCCGCCGCACGGTGGCACGGACGGCCGTGACGTGGTCCTTGGCCAGCCAGTCCGCCGCCTTCGCCTTGCCGGGAGCCTTGCCGGCTACCCACTCCGCGAGCCGCTCCAGTCGCTCGTCGAGCAGCGGATCGCCGGTCGGGGTACGGTCGGTGACGCTGAGCCGACCTTCGTCGAGCGCGACCCGCCCGGCCAGCGCGAGATCGGCGAGAAAGCCGCCCGCCACCGCCCACCCGGCGTTCGAACCGTCCTTCGCCACACCGGACTCGTCGTCCAGCGAGAGCAGCATCAGCTCCTCGGCGAGGGTGACGTGCATGTGCCATTCCTTTCCCTGTACGGACCGGCCACGCCGCAACGCGCCGGCCGGCCGCCGCACCCACGTGTCCTCAGCCAGCAACGCCCGCTCGCGCGGCCCAGTTCCCCGTTTCCCCTCCGCTCCCGAGCGGGTGCGCGGCTCCGGCGCACGGCCCGTCCGGGAACGGCCGCCCGCAGCGCACTCATTGACTCCGCCCGCGTTCCGAGTGGATGATCACGCCGGGCCCAGGGCGGCAACCTTTCCGGTGCCGACCCGCCAACCGAGAGGAACCCACCCATGTCCGAATCCGGACAGCCCGTCAGCGCGTCCGTCCCGGTCCCCGACCGTTCGACCGTGGCCGTGCTCGGCCCCGGCGGCGTCGGCGGCCTGCTCGCCGCACTGCTCTCCCGCGCCGGACACCGCGTGATCTGCCTCGCCCGGGAGGAGACCGTCGACGCACTGCGCCAGGACGGAATCCGCGTCAGCAGCAGGCAGTTCGGCGACTTCACCGCGGCGGTCGAGGCCGGCACCGTGCTGCGCGAGCCCGTCGACCTGTGCCTGGTGGCGGTCAAGAACACCACCCTCGACGCGGCACTCGACCGCGTCCCGCCCCAGTGGCTCGCCCACGGTGTGCTGCTGCCGCTGCTGAACGGCGTCGAGCACGCGGACGCCCTGCGGGCCCACTACGGCGACGAGCGCGTCGTCCCGGCCGTGGTCCGCGTCGAGTCCGCCCGCACCGCGCCGGGCGTCATCCGGCACGGCAGCTCGTTCGTCGAGATCGACCTGGCCGGCCGGCAGGACCGGCTCGCCCCGCTCGCCGGACTCCTCACCGGCGCCGGCGTGACCACCCGCGTCCTCCCGGACGAGCACCAGGTCCTGTGGGCGAAGCTGGCGTTCCTCGCCCCCTTCGCCCTGCTCACCACCCGCCACCGCCTGCCCATCGGCACGATCCGCACCGAGCACAGGGACGAACTGACGGCCCTGGTCGAGGAGACCGTCGCGGTCGGCCGCGCCTGCGGCGGGCAGTCCGTCGTCGCCCAGATCCTCCAGCGCTACGACGCGTTCCCCGCCGACGGCAAGTCCTCCATGCTGCGCGACGCGGAGGCGGGCCACGCCCTGGAGCTGGACGCCATCGGCGGAGCCGTCCTGCGCGCCGCCGAACGGCACGGCATCGGCGTGCCGCTCACCGCGCGGCTGGTGACCGAACTCGCGGCCACCGCCGGCCTTTCCCACCGGGACCGCCCCAACCCGGCGTGAAGTCCGCGGCCCGGGGCCGACCGACCGTGCGTCCAGGTCGTCCGGCAGCTGCCGGACGACCTGGACGGGCGCGCGCTCAGCCCGGGCGGCTCGCCCGCTGGTCGGCGCCGGGCGTCACCGCTTCATGTAGACGCTGTCCATGAACTCGATGATCTGCTGGTCCGTCACCTGGTGGCCGTCGCGGTGGCCCATCGCCAGGTCGGCCTCGCTGATCATGCCGACCAGCCGGTCGCCGTCGATCACCGGGATGCGTCGGATCTGGTGCTGTTCCATCTTCTTGAGCACGGTGTCCAGGCTGTCGTCGGCCCGCACGCAGTGCAGGTGCCCGGCCAGCTCGATGGCCGTCATGCCGGCCGGGTCCTTGCCCTCGGCGAGACAGCGGATCACGATGTCGCGGTCGGTGATGATGCCGTGGAGCTTCTGGTCGTCGCCGCAGATCGGCAGCGCGCCGACCATCTTGTCGCGCATCATCCGCGCGGCCTCGTCCAGCGTCTGGTGGGCGCCGATGCACTGGGCGCCGGTGTGCATGATGTCTCGGGCAGTGGTCACGGGGACTCCTTCGTCGGTGTTCCCCCCGCCCGGTCCTCCCCCAGCGGTCCACAGCGCCGCTCGCAGGGTGACCGTGCCCTCACCGTAGGCGACCCCGGGGCCGCCCGCGACCGCTCCCGGACGTGGGCGCGGCACTCGGGCGATTCAGCGGGGCCCGGGCGGTTCAGTGGCGCCCGGGCGGTTCAGTGGCACCCGGGCGGTTCAGTGGGGCCCGCGGCCGATGTCGCGGGCGAGTTCGAGCGCGAGGACCTGGTCCAGGCGCAGGCAGGTCTCGAAGCGGGTGCCGTCCGCCAGGTCGGAGCGCTCGTCCAGCGCCTGCAGGGCGCGCAGCGCGACCCGGGCGTCCAGGTTCTCGTTCAGCCCGTCGAAGCCCGCCTGGACCATGTCCGCGTCCGGCGGCCCGGACGGCGCGCAGGCGAAGTCGGCCACCAGCGCCCGCCAGCGGGCGATCCTCGCCTCGGCGTCCGCCAGCGCGGCCGCGGTGATCCGGACCGGGTCGGTGACGGCGTGCTCAAGGAGGAGCAGGCGCAGCGCGAAGGGATCGCGCTCGGGCCCCGGCCGCCCGCCCGGCACACCCCCGTCCGGGGAGTCCTCGGTGACCGGTCCCGTCACCAGGAGCGCCGGGGCGGCGACGTCGAGGTCCGGACGGCCGGCGACGGCCAGGTCGGCCGTCGCCGCCTCCCGCTGCGGGCCCACCCGGGCGGGCGGGTGGATGCCGAGCTGCCCGGCGGCCTTCAGCAGGGCCTCGACCCGCTCCTCCGAGCCGTCCGGGACGGCGAGCCCGGTGAACACCTGCAGCCCCTGCGCCTCGCAGGTCCGGGCCAGCACGTCACCGGCCAGCAGGGCCCGCAGATCCCCGGGATCGAACCCGCGGTCCTGCTCTCCCACCGCCACTGTCACTCGCAGGAGCCCGACCCGGCGGGGTCGGAGCTCGGCGCGCTCCCCGGTACGGGCGTCGACGATGCGCAACGGCGTCTCCCTTGGACTCGACAGCCGGCGGTGCCGCTCGGATGGTACCGCGCGGGCCGCTGAATGACGGTCGGATGCCGGCGGCCTGTCAGCGGGATGTGAGCGGCCTCCGGGACGCTGGGGACCGGGCGTGGTCGGCCGTGACGGCGCCGTCCCGCCCTCCTCCGTACCCTCCGAGCTCCGGGAGCCACCCATGTCCTCTTCCCCGCACGCCCCACGCTGGGACGCCCGCCGGCTGCCCGATGCCCGCGGCAGGAGTTTCCTGGTCACCGGTGGCAACGCGGGCATCGGGTACTTCGTCGCCGAACAGCTCGCCGGCGCCGGGGCGACGGTCGTCATCGGCAGCCGCGACCGGGCCAGGGCCGAGGCCGCGATCGGCTCCATCGGCTCGCGGGTGCCGGGCGCCAGGGTGCGGCACGTGCCGCTGGACCTGGCCGATCCCGCCTCGCTGGAGGCGTCCGTGGCCGCGCTCGGGCTGGACCGCCTCGACGCGGTCGTCCACAACGCCGGGGTGGCGCTCGACCACCCGCCGCGCCGCGAGACCAGGGACGGCCTCGAACTCATGTTCGCGACCAATCACCTGGGGCACTTCGCTCTCACCCACCACCTGGCCCCGCTGCTCATGGCGACCCCGGGCAGCCGGATCATCACCACCGGGAGCTTCGCGGCCAAGTCCGAGCGCCTGGACCTCGACGACCTCCAGAGCACGGTCGACTACCGGCCCAAGCGCACCTACGCGCGCTCCAAGCTGGCCCAGATGCTCTTCGCCGTCGAACTCGACCGCCGCCTTCGCGCCTCCGGCAGCACGACCCTGAGCCTGCTCGTCCATCCCGGTGGCGCCCTCGACTCCCTCACCCCCTCGCGTCCACCGGTCCATGTCCGCACCACCGGCGAACGGCTGCGCCATCTGCCGCTCGGCCTGATCGTCCAGGGCAAGGACACCGCCGCCTGGCCCGCCGTCCGGGCCGCGCTCGACCCGGGCGCGCGGGGCGGCCGGATGTTGAGCCCGCGGGCGTTCGGACTGCGTGGCACGCCCGGGACCGAGCCCCTCTGGGAGCAGCTGACCGACACCCGGACGGCGGCGCGCCTCTGGGCGGCCAGCCGCGAACTGACCGGCACCGACCCGACGTTCACCGCGCCGACGTTCACCGCACCGACGAGCCCCGGCGGGCACGTTCGGTGATGTTGCGGGCCATTCCTCCGAAGACCACGGTGTGGAACGGCGCGACGGACCACCAGTACGCGTGGCCGGCCAGGCCGTGCGGGTGGAAGAGCGCCCGTTGCCGGTACCGCGTGCGGTGGTCGCCGTCCGGTGTGACGGACAGTTCGAGCCAGGCCAGGCCGGGCAGCCGCATCTCGGCGCGGAGCCGGAGCAGCCGGCCCGGTCGGATCTCCTCGACCCGCCAGAAGTCGAGGGAGTCGCCGACCCGCAGCCGGGCGGGGTCGCGCCGGCCCCGGCGCAGGCCGACGCCGCCGATCAGGCGGTCGAGCCGGCCGCGTAGGGCCCAGGCGAGCGGGAAGGAGTACCACCCGTTGTCGCCGCCGATGCCTTCGATCACCTGCCAGACGGCGGCGGGTGGCGCGGTCACGGTGCGTTCCCGGAGGTCCTGGTAGAGGCTGCCGCCGGCCCAGTCGGGGTCGGTGGGCAGCGGATCGCTGGGGACGCCGGGCACCGAGGCGGAGGACCAGCGGGTGGCGACGTCGGCGTCCTTGATCCGGCGCAGGGCGAGGGTCACGGCCTGGTCGAAGCCGGTCAGACCCTCCGGCGGGTCGGGCACCCACCGGGCGAGGTCGTGTTCGCCGCGGACGACCTCGTGGCGCAGGGACTCGACGAGCGGACGGGCGATGGCGTTGGGCACCGGGGTCACCAGGCCGACCCAGTGGCCGGACAGGCCGGGGGTGAGGACCGGCACGGGGACGATGAGGCGCCGGCGCAGTCCGGCGATCCGGGCGTAGCGGTGCATCATCTGCGCGTAGGTCAGGACGTCGGGCCCGCCGATGTCGAAGGTGCGGTTCACCTCGGGCGGCAGGTCGGCGGCGCCGGCCAGGCAGTGCAGGACGTCCCGGACGGCGATCGGCTGGATCCGGGTGGAGACCCAGCGCGGCGTGACCATCACGGGCAGGCGTTCGGTGAGGTGGCGGAGCATCTCGAACGAGGCGCTGCCGGAGCCGATGATCACGGCGGCCCGCAGTTCGGCCGTGGGAACGCCGCTGTCGCGCAGGATCCGGCCGACCTCGGCCCGGGAGCGGAGGTGGGGCGAGAGGTCCGCTTCGTCCACCCCGGCGGGGACGAGGCCGCCGAGGTAGACGATCCGGGTGACGCCCGCGGCCGCGGCGGCGGCCCCGAAGGCGCGCGCGGCCGCGCGGTCGGTGGCTTCGAAGGCCGGCCCGGTGCCCAGCGAGTGCACGAGGTAGTAGGCGACGTCGATGCCGTCGAAGACCCCTGCGAGGCTCTCGGGGCGGCTCACGTCACCGGCGGCGATGTCGGCGTCCGCGCGCCACGGCTGGTCCCGCAGCCGGTCCGGGCGGCGCACCAGGCAGCGCACGGGGTGCCCCCGGGCGATCAGCTCCGGCACCAGGCGGCCGCCGAGGTAGCCGCTCGCGCCGGTCACCAGGCAGCGCTTCGGTCCGGGTCGCGGTGCGTTCATGTCCACTCCTCTCCTCGTCCGGGCTCCCGTCAAGGCCGTCCGCGCCGGAAGCGCGTGGTCAGGTGCTCGGGCTCGACGATCGGCGGCGGGTAGTCGCCGGCGAGGAGCCAGGGCCGGTGCACGGCGGGGCCGGGCAGGTGGGCGAGTTCGGGCACCCAGCGGCGCACGTAGTCGCCGGTGGGGTCGTAACGGTCGGCCTGGCGCAGCGGGTTGAGGACGCGGTTGGGGCGGGTGTCGGTGCCGGTGCCGGCGACCCACTGCCAGTTGAGCTGGTTGTTGGCCACGTCGCCGTCGACGAGCAGGGCGAGGAAGTGGGCGGCGCCGATCCGCCAGTCCAGGTAGAGGGTCTTGGCGAGGAAGCCGGCCGTGAGCAGCCGGGCGCGGTTGTGCATCCAGCCCTCGTGGGCGAGTTGGCGCATGCCGGCGTCGATGATCGGGTAGCCGGTGCGGCCCCGGCGCCAGGCCTCGGCCTCCTCCTCGTCGTGGTGCCAGTGGTCGGCCTTGGTGCGGTAGTCGTGGCGCGCGGCGTCGGGGCGGGCGGCGAGGACCTGGTGGTGGAAGTCGCGCCAGGCGAGTTGGCGGACGAAGGCCTCCGCGCCGGCGCTCTCGTGCCGCAGGGCGTGCGCGGTGAGTTCGGTCGGGGACAGGCAGCCGAAGTGCAGGTACGGGGAGAGCCGGGAGGTGGAGTCGGCGGCGAGGTCGTCGTGGATGTCGGCGTACCCGTCCACGTCCCAGGCCCGCCAGCGCTGCCGGGCCGCCTGCTCGCCGCCGCGCGGCAGGGCGGGCGAGAACGGGGCTTCGACCACGAGGGTGGCGCTGCCGACGCCGTCCGGCGTGGCGAGCGTGCGGGGCGCGGCCAGCACCGTTCGGCGGGGTGCCTGCCGCCAGGCGCGGTGGTAGGGGGTGAAGACGGCGTAGTGGTCGCGGCCGGCCGGGGTGATCCGCCCGGCCGGGACCACGGTGAGCGAGGCGTCGTGGACGCGCAGCCGGTCGCCGAACACGGCCCGCAGCCGTGCCTCCCGGCGGTGCGCGAACGCGCTGACGCCCGCGGCGACGTGCACCGAGCCGGCGCCGGTCTCGGCGGCCACCCGGGCCGTTTCCGCCGCGGGCTCGCCGCGCCGTACGGTCAGCCGCGAGCCGATCCGGCGCAGCGAGGCGTCCAGGTCCTCCAGGCACTCGGCCAGGAACGCCTGCCGGTTGGGGGCGGCGAAGCCCGCGGCCGCCACGGCGGGGTCGAGGACGAACAGCGGCACGACCTGGTCGGCGGCGGTGCGCGCCGCGTGGAGCACGGGGTTGTCGTGCAGGCGCAGGTCCTGGGTGAACAGGGCGATGGAGACGGTCACGGGTCGGCCCTTCGGGGTGGTGCGGTGCGGGTTCTCGGGTGTCGGCGGGGCGGTAGGGGCACGAAGCCGCTGGTCCGGGCGGCGTACGCGGCCCATCCCGGCCGTTGCGTGCCCAGGTGGCGTTCCAGCATCGGTTTGCCGCTGCCGAAGGCGAGCAGCCAGGTCATCAGGACCGGGCTGAGGACGAAGGCCCAGCCGACCGGTGTGTCCGCGCCGAGCAGGAACAGGCCCCACCAGACGCACGCGTCGCCGAAGTAGTTGGGGTGGCGGGTGTAGCGCCACAGGCCGCGGTCCATGATCCGGCCGTGGTTGACCGGGTCGGCCTTGAAGCGGGCGAGCTGCCGGTCCCCGACCGCCTCGAAGAACAGGCCGACCGCCCACAGGGCGGTGCCCGCCCAGGCGAGTGCGCCGGGCGGGCGGGGGTCGTACTGGGCGGCCTGGACCGGCAGGGAGACGAACCAGACCAGGGCGGCCTGCAGCAGGTAGACCGTGCGCAGCGCGTACCGGGTGCGGGGCGGGCCCTCGGGGGCGCGGGACAGCATCCGGGCGTAGCGCGGGTCTTCGGGTGCGCCCCGGGCCCGCCACCAGAGGTGGGCGGACAGCCGCAGGCCCCAGACGGCGACGAGCACGGTGGGCAGCAGCCGGCGCCCGGGGTCGCCGTGGCCGTCGGAGAGCGCGTAGCCGCTGAGCGCGACGGCGGTGAAGGCGAGCCCCCAGGCGACGTCCACGCCGCGGTGGCGGCCGGTGCGCGCACCGACGGCGAAGGCGGCGAGCAGGACGGCGAGGGCGACGGCGGCGGTGACCGCGAGGCCGGCGGCGAAGGCACCGGCGTTCACGGCCGCTCCTCCTCGCGGGTGAGCAGCACCTGGTGGACGTCCAGGTAGCCGGTGCGGAAGCCGGCTTCGGAGTAGGCGAGGTAGAGCTCCCACATGCGCCGGAAGACCTCGTCGAAGCCGAGGGCCGCGATCTGCGCCGACTGCTCCGTGAAGCGTTCGCGCCACAGCCGGAGGGTCTCGGCGTAGTGCGGCCCGTAGGCGTCGGCGCGGGTCATCCGGAGCCGGGTGTGGCGGGCGGCGGCCTCCTCGATCGCCCGCAGGGACGGGATGAGGCCGCCGGGGAACACGTACTTGAGGATCCAGGTGTAGGTGCGGCTGCTGGCGAGCATCCGGTCGTGCGGCATGGTGATCGCCTGCAGGGCGGCGCGCCCGCCGGGTGCCAGGACGCGGTCGAGGGTGGCGAAGTAGTCGGGCCAGAAGGGCCGCCCCACGGCCTCGATCATCTCGACGCTGACCACGGCGTCGTACCGGCCTTCGGCGGCGCGGTAGTCGCACAGCCGGACCTCGGCCCGCTCCGCGTGGCCGGCGTCGGCGATCCGGCGCCGGGCGAGCGCGAGTTGTTCCTCGGAGAGCGTGAGGCTGACGACCCGGGCGCCGCGGGCGGCGGCGCGCAGGGCGAGTTCGCCCCAGCCGGTGCCGATCTCCAGCAGCCGGGTGTCGGGGCCGACCCGGGCGAGGTCGAGCAGCCGGTCGATCTTGCGGTGCTGGGCGGCGGGCAGGCCGGTCCAGGTGGCGAGCGGCTCGCGGCCGGGGCCGGTCGGGAAGACGGCCGAGGAGTAGGTCATCGTCCGGTCGAGGAACAGCGCGAACAGGTCGTTGGACAGGTCGTAGTGCCGGTGGATGTTGCGCCGGGCGTTCGCCGCGGTGGACAGCTCCGCCGTGGGCGGGCGCCGGACGTACAGCCGGCGCAGCCACTGCGCGCCGGCCGGCACCAGGGTCTCGGGCGCGCTGGCGAGGGCGGTGAGGAGGGCGGGCAGGTCGGGGCTGTCCCAGT
The DNA here is from genome assembly GCF_049543595.1 of Kitasatospora sp. NPDC094028. Lineage (NCBI taxonomy): Bacteria > Bacillati > Actinomycetota > Actinomycetes > Kitasatosporales > Streptomycetaceae > Kitasatospora > Kitasatospora sp. NPDC094028. The sequence goes on from NZ_JBMVFA010000040.1 coordinate 29,792, forward strand.
CGCCGGCCTGGTAGGCCTCGCCGAAGCCGATCAGGCCGCTCTCGCCGAGGCGGTGGAGGAAGGCCCGGGGACGGTGCAGGCGCAGCACCGGCGCGCCGGGCGGGGCCGGCTGCAGGGTCCGGCCGCCGGGGAGTTCGACGCGCAGGCCGCGCCGCGCGGCCACCCGGCGCAGCAGGCGCGCGGCGACGGCCGCCCGCAGCGGCGCGTTCGGCACCCGGGCGACGTCGGGCCAGCGGGCGGGATCGACGACGGGCGCCGGGGGCACCGGGGGTGTCGGGGGAAGCGTGGTAGTCATGGGGTGGGCACCTCGGTGGTGGGCGGCGCGTGCTCCGGGACGGGCGGGGGCGGGCCGGCGCTCGGGCGCGGGTGGACGGGCAGTCCGCTGAGCCACAGGCGGATGCCCCGGTAGCGGATGTGCAGGCTGACGGCCCAGGTGGCGAACGGGTGGGCGAGCACCGCGCGCACCAGGGCGGCGGGGCCGGCCGGGCGCCCGGTGCCGCGGACGGTGGCGGTGAAGGCGCGGCCGCCCCGGCGTTCCAGGTGGACCGTCAGGCGCAGGCGCCGGCCCGGCTCGGGCAGCACCATCCGGTAGCGGCCGTCGACGGGGAAGAACGGGGAGACGTAGAAGTCCTTGGCGCTCTCGGCGCGGCCTTCGGGGTCGGGGGGCAGCAGGTAGCGGTGCCGGCCGCCGTAGGTGTTGTGGACCTCGACGACGGTGCACAGCGGGCGCCCGGCCCCGTCGCGGCACCAGTACACGGTCATCGGGTTGAACACGTACCCCAGGGAGCGGGCCTGGGTGAGCATCAGCGCCTGCCCGTCGCCGAGCCGGACGCCGTGGCCGGCCAGGTAGCGCTCCAGGTCCTGGCGGACCGTCAGGGCCCGGCCGGCCGGGTCGGTGGCGTGCGGGCCGCCGGCCGGGTGCGGGGCGCGGCCGGCGCCGGCCGGGCCGAGGACGTGGTCGCGCGGCAGGAACCGGGCCAGCGGCCGCAGGGGCCGGGGCAGGACCGGCAGGCGGTCGAGGTCCACCAGCCACAGGTAGCCGCGGTGCCGGAAGGTCCGTGGCCGGGGGGCGGTGCGCACGTGGGTGGTGAGGGTGTCGTAGAGCACGGCGCCCCAGGGCCCGGGCAGCGTGGTCACGGCGCGCTCACCCCGAGCAGGGCGCGGGCGGCCTCGACACCGGAGCGGCAGCCGTCCTCGTGGAAGCCCCAGCCGTGGTAGGCGCCGGCGAACGCCGTTCTGGCGGTGGTGAGTCGGGGCAGCCGGCGCTGGGCGGCGACCGTGCGCGCGGTGTAGACGGGGTGCTCGTAGACGGTGCGGGAGACCACGAGTTCCTCGGGGATCGGGTGCTGGCGGTCCTCGTTGAGCGTGACCAGGTAGTCCTCGGCGGTGTCCAGCCGCAGCAGCCGGTTGAGGTGGTAACTGACCCGCACCCGGTCCGCGGGGGCGGTGCAGTGCGGCATCCGGTAGTTCCACGATCCGCGCGCCGACCGGGCGGCGGGCAGCACCGTCTGGTCGCGGTGCAGCACGGTGGGGTTGCGCGAGTAGCCGAAGGCGCCGAGGTCCTCGCGCTCGGCCTCGGTCGGGTCGGCGAGGAGGCGCAGGGCCTGGTCGGCGTGGGTGGCGATCACCACGGCGTCGGCCTCGGTGCGGCGCCCGTCCGGGGAGATCACCGTGACGCCGTCCGGGTACCGGCGCACCGCGCGTACGGGGGTGGACCGGTGGACGGCGGTCAGCCGCTCGGCGATCCTCTCGACGTAGGTGCGCGAGCCGCCGACGACGGTGCGCCAGGTCGGCGATCCGGTCACCGCGAGCATGCCGTGGTTGTCGAGGAAGGCGAAGAGGTAGCGGGCCGGGTAGTCGCCCGCGAGGTCGGGGGCGCAGGACCAGACGGCGGACACCACCGGGGTCATGAAGTGGCTGACGAAGTACGGCGAGAAGCCCTCGGCGGCGAGGAAGTCCCGCAGGCTCGGGTCTCCCGCTGCAGGGTCGGCGAGCAGGCGGCGGGCCCGCCGGTGGAATCGCGGCACCTCGGCGAGCATGCGCAGGTACCGGCCGCGGACGAGGGCGCCGGGCCGGGCGAGCAGACCGGCCGGCCCCCTCGCCCCGGCGTACTCCAGGCCGCAGCCGTCGCAGCGCACGGACATGCTCATCTCGCTGTCCTGGGTGCGGACGCCGAGTTCGCCGAAGAGCCGGACCAGGTGCGGGTAGGTCCGCTCGTTGTGGACCAGGAACGCGGTGTCCAGCGCCACCGGGCGCCCGTCGCGCCCGGTGGCGTCCTGTGTGTGGGCGTGGCCGCCGAGCCGGCCGTCCGCCTCGAACAGTTCCACCTCCACCCCGGCGCGGCAGAGCTCGTACGCCGCGGTGAGCCCGGCGACGCCGGAACCGACCACCGCCACCCGCCGCGGACGCGCGCCACCGGCCGTGGCGGCGGGCGGAGCGGCGGGCGGAGCGGCGGTGGCCCGGTCGGCGGCCCGAGTGTCGGAGACGGTGTCGAACGTGGTCACGGGAGCCCCTCCTGACGCGGCCGCGTCGCGGCCCGCACTTTCCTTGCATCAGGTCTTCGGAGCCGGCCCCGGCCCGGATTGGGGTGACTTCACCGCGACGGGCACCCGAGCGGGCACGGACATCCCAGGCGCGCCGGAGAAGGCGGCAACGGAAGGGGGGCGGCCCGGCTTCAGCCCGTGATCGCCTGTTCGAGGAGGTCGACGGCGTCCGCGAGCGTACGGGGAATCGCGGCGCCGGCCGGGGACGTGCCGCGCCCCCAGCCGGGCCCGGCGGCGACCACGACCGCCCCCGCGCGGGAGCCGCGGGCCCCCCACGCGCTGGCGCCGACCCGCCGCACCAGCTCGCGGTCCGCGCTGCGCTGGTCCTGGGACCAGATCATCACCGCCCCCGGGCCCAGCCGGTGGACGGCGTCGAGCAGCGCCCGGGGCGGGACGGCCGCGCCCAGCATGCGGAACGGAAGCCCGCGCTCGGTCAGCGCCGCGGCCGTCGCCTCCAGCGGGAGGGTGTGCAGCTCCGTGGGTGTCGCGGCCAGCAGGACGGGCGGTGCGGGCCGGGTGCCGACCGTACCCACCGCCGCGCCCCGCAGCGCGGTGGAGACGTGCCAGGACAGCAGGTGCTCGACCTCGACGTACTGCTCGCCGTCCGCCGCCCACTTGCGGCCCGCGGCGCGCAGCGCGGGCATCATGACCTCCGTCCACGCGTCGATCACCCCGAGCGTGTCGACCGCCTCGTCCAGGATCCTGACGACCTCCGGCGCGTCCAGGCGCACCGCCGCCCGGGCCAGGCCTCGGCACTCGGGGCGCACCGTTCCCACCCGCAGCGCCCGGCTCCCGCCCGGGCCGGGGCCCGGCTGCCCGTCCGCCCGGCGCGGCTCGGGGCGTCGGGCCCCGTCGTCGTCGGCGGCGCGCTCGGCCAGGGCCGCGCGGGCGGCCTCGCCCGGCGGCACCCCGCGGGCGGTCAGGCGGCACATCGCCTCCAGCACGGCGATGTCCTGCCGGCTCCAGCGGCGGTGGTGCCCGGCCTCCCGGTGGGCGGGGCCGATGCCGTAACGGCGTTCCCAGGAACGGACGGTGGCCGGGGACACCCCGAGCCGCTGGGCCACGCCACCGGTCGGCAGACCCACGTCGCGCAACGGGTCCGAGGCAGCGGACGAGCCGCCGCCCCGCCGTGGCCCGGCACCGCCCGCAGCGGACGAACCGACCATCCCGCGTTCCTCCCTGCGGCGGCCCCCGCGCGGCCCGACCGACTCCGGCGCCGCAGGCCCGCGGGCCCGGGCCACTCGCGGCCGGGGATCCGCCGGCCGAGCGTCATGACGTCCTCCCGGAGCCGGGAAGTCCGGGGAATCCTACCGGGGTTGCGCTCCGGTTCCGGAGCAGGCCCGCCGCCGTCACCGCGATGCCGCCGCCACGCGGCCCGATCCGAGGACCGGCTCCCCGGCCGGCCGCTCGCGCGGCCCGGGACGAACCTCGTCGGGCATGATCGCGCCCCGGAGCCGGATCAGACCGTCGCGGATCCGGGTCTTGACGGTGCCCAGCGGCACACCGACCCGGTGCGCGATCTCCCGCTGCGTGTACCCGCCGTAGTAGGCCAGCACCACGGCCTCGCGCTGCGCCGCGCTCAGCTGCGCGAGCGCGGACCGGACCCGCTGCCGGTCCAGCGAGCGGACCGCCTGCTCCTCCGGCGGATCGCTCGCCACCAGCTCGCGGAACCCGGCCCGCTCGTCGCGCTCGGTGGACGCCCGCACGGCCCGCACCCGGTCCACCGCCCGGTGGTGCGCGATCGTCAGCACCCACGCCATCACCGAGCCGCGCTCGGCCCGGTAGGCGGCGGCCGTCCGCCACACCTCCAGCAGCACCTCCTGCGCGACCTCCTCGGCCTGCGCCGGACTGCGCAGCGTCCGCAGCGCGACCCCGTACACCGGCCCGGCCACCGCGCGGTACAGCGCCTCGAAGGCCGCCTGGTCACCGCGGGCCGCCCGCCGCAACAGACCAGGCAGCTCCTCGGCCACCGGCACGGAGCCACCGGCGAAGCCCGCGCCACTCTCGGTCCACGTTCGCGAAGTCACGCCCTCACCGTGCAGCGACGCACGGCACATCAGCCAGTCGAACCGTTTGTGCAGCGTTTCGCCCGTACCGCGAGCGACTTCGCCGGGGTCCACGGTCCGACCGGCCAGCGCAGGTCTGGTGTGGTCACCGGGCAACCGGGGCGAGGAAACCGCCGTGGGGCAACCGCTTATCCGAGGAGGCCGGCTCGGCGCCGGCGGCTGCGCAGCGCCAGCCAGAGGGGCGGGGCGATCGTGAGCAGCGCGGCGCGCCACACCGTGAGCGCCTCGACGTCGTCGGCGATCAGCCAGATCCACAGCCAGGCCAGCCACGCGGGTTCGAGGGCGATGAACGCCCAGCCCGGATCGGTGTTCGCGCGTCGGGCCAGCGCCCGACGACGCAGGACGTACCCCACGACGGCGGGCAGGGCTATCCCCACCGACAACAGCGCCAGGGCGACGGCGGCACCTTCGCCGTCCCCGTCCGTGCCCTGATCGGACCGGCCTGCCGGACCGACCCGCGACGGTGCCGGCCCCGAGGCGAGGGGCTCGGCCGGTGCGGGGTGCGGAGCAGGGCCGGCCACCTGGTCGGTGGACGCCCGCGATCCGGGGGCGGCGGTGGGAGGCGGGCCCGGGTAGTACTGGTAGCCGTACCGCTCCTGCGGGCCGAGCTGTTCGTTGTGCGTGTAGGTGTTGCCGTGCCCGTCGTGCGTCTTGCGGCTGTGGACGGCGCCGTTGGCGTCGTTGTAGTACTCCGTCGACCCCTGCCCAGGGTGCAGGAGCTGGTCGGGATCCGGGACGTACCGCTCGCGATCCACTCTGCCTCCGGGGGCTCGGCAAGGGGTGACGGGGAATCACCGCCGCCCAGTGTGGCAGCCCGCCGCCCCGCCGGTGCACCGGCTCCGCCCCGCGGCCCGTGGACAGGCCGCCCGGGTTCCGTCAGAGGCCTCGGGCAACGGTCGACAGCACCGCCGCGACCGCGGCCCGGACTTCGGCGTCGGGCAGTCCCCGGAGCGGGCCCTCCACGAGCAGGTCCGACAGGCCGTGAACCGCCGACCAGGCGGCGTACTCGGCGCCGGGGCGGCGGGCGGCAGGGAAGGCGCCGAGCCGGACCAGGTCGTCCAGGTGAGCCGACAGGATGGCGTACGGGTGCGCGGAGGGTTCGCCGTCCGCTGCCGACACTCCGGCCGGCCCGCCTGCGGAGGCCGGGCCGTCGTCGGAGGCCGGGCCGTCGCCGGAGGCCGGCCGGTCGTCGGAGGCCGGACCGGTGCCGCAGAAGGCGGTCCGGAACCAGCCGGGCTCGGCCAGGGCGAAGTCGATGTACGCCCGCCCGATCGCCTCCAGCCGCGCCCTGGCCGCCGCGACCTCGTCGGGGAGGTCGACGGCCGCCGACCGGCTGATCATCAGCCGCCCCAGCCGGTCCATGCAGCGCGCCGCTACCGCCGCCAGCAGGTCCTCCTGGCCGGCGAAGTGCCGGTACGCGGCGTTGTGCGAGACGCCCACCTGCCTGCTGACCTCGCGCAGGACGACGGCGGCGGGACCTCCCGTCCTGGCGAGGTCGAAACCGCTGGCGACCAGCGCCTCCCGGAGGCTCCCGTGGTGATACGGCCGGGTCATGTCGGCTTCTCTCTCCGATGTTGACAATGTCCACTTTGAGGTGGAATGTAGCAAATATCCACATGTTCCCACCGTCAACATCGAGGCGACCGCAGTACCCGCTCCATTCCACCCGTCCCCCCGTTCCCCCTGGTCGGAGGCGGCCATGCCCCACCGAACCGTGCCCCGGCGCTCGCTCGCCCTCGCGTCCGTCTGCCTCGCGGCCTTCGCCATCAACCTGGACACCACGATCGTCAACGTCGCCCTCCCCGATCTCGGGCGCGAGCTCCACGCGACGACGCGCGACCTCCAGTGGATCGTCGACGGCTACAACCTCTCCTTCGCCGCCCTCGTCCTGACCGCCGGATCGCTCGGCGACCGGTTCGGGCGGCGGCCCGCACTCCTCACCGGACTCGTCGGCTTCGCGCTCACCAGCGCGCTGGGCGCCGCCGCCGGCTCCTCGGGAGCCCTGATCGCGGTCCGCTTCGCCATGGGGGCCTGCGCGGCGATCATCTTCCCCACCACCCTGTCGGTCATCACCAACTGCTTCCCGGAGCGCCGCGAGCGCGCCAAGGCGGTCGGGCTGTGGGGCGCGGTCACCGGTCTCGGCGTCGCGGTCGGCCCGGTGGTCGGCGGACTCCTGCTGGCCCACTTCGCCTGGCCGTCGGTCTTCCTCGCCCTCGTACCGGTGGCGCTGATCGCCCTGGCCGCCACCTGGCTCTGGGTGCCCGAGTCCAAGGACCCGTCGAACGCCCGCCTGGATCCACCCGGACTGCTCACCGCCTCGGCCGCCATCGGCGTCCTGGTGTACACGATCATCGAGGCGCCGACCCGGGGCTGGGACCAGCCCGCCACGCTCGCCGGTTTCGCCGCCGCAACCGCGCTCACCACGGTCTTCCTGGTGATCGAACGCGGGCGCGGGCACCCGATGGTGGACCTCACCCTGTTCCGGACCCCGGCCTTCTCCGCCGCCAGCGGCGCGGTCACCGTCGCGTTCTTCGCACTCTTCGGCTTCATCTTCCTGGTGACGCAGTACTTCCAGTTCATCCGCGGCTACGGCGCCCTGGCCACCGGTGTGCGGATCCTGCCGGTCGCACTCACGATCGCCCTCGGCTCGCTCGGCGGTGTGGCACTCGCCGCCAGGGCGGGCACCCGCACGATCGTGACCACCGGCCTCCTGATGCTCGGGGCCTCCTTCGGCTGGATCGCCCTCTCCCCCGCGTTCCAGTCCTACGGCCTGGTCGTCGGCCAGATGGTCCTCATCGGCCTGGGCCTCGGCCTGACGACCGCACCGGCCACCGAGTCGATCCTCAGCGTCCTGCCCCCGGCCAAGGCCGGGGTCGGATCGGCCGTCAACGACGCGACCCGCGAGACCGGCGGAACCCTCGGGGTCGCCATCGTCGGCAGCGTCTTCACCTCCCTCTACGCCTCCCACCTCTCCGCGACCGGCTTCGCCGCCCTCCCGGGCGCGACGCTCGCCACCGCCAGGGGCTCGGTGGCCGCGGCGCTGCACACGGCGGAAGCCGCCGGCCCGGGCGGGGCTCCGGCGCTCCGGGCAGCGGTGCGGGACTCCTTCATGGCCGGATTCCACACCGCCTGCACCGTCGGCGCGGGCGTCTGCCTGCTCGGCGCCGTCCTGGCCCTGGCGCTCCCCGGCCCCCGCTCGGCGCCCGTGGCACCTCGCCGGGCGCGGACGCCGGCCCCGCTGCGGCGGTGAGCCGAGCCCTGCGGCTCGCGCCGCGGTCTGCGGGCGGTGGCGACTCCCCGTGGGCGGCCGGTCAGCAGGTGCAGGTCGAGCGCCTGACCGGTCGCGAGCCGATGCAGCCGGCCGGTGCCGCGCTGCTCCAACTCGCCTGGCAGCACCGCGAGGTGCTGCTGCCGTGACCGGCGGACGCGGTCGCTACCGGGATCCGGCGAGGTCCGGCGAGGTCCGGCGAGGTCCGCCCAGGACGCCGGCCGCGCGGCGGAGCGGGTTCAGGCGGCCGCGTCGACGAGCGCCCGGAGCAGCCGCTGGGGGTCTTCGGCGAGCCGGTTGCAGACGTAGAGCCACCATTCCGTGCCGAACACGACGTACTCGCGGGTGGGGTGGCCGCGCTCGGCCATGGCGTCGAGGCGGTCGGGCCCGAGGCCGAGGAGGGTCTCGAACTCCCAGGGGGCGCCGCCCCGGTTCCGCCCGCCGAGGTGGCGGTCGATGCGGTCGATCAGCTCCCGGTCGTGGGTGGCGAAGGAGCACAGGTGGCCCGAGTCGGCCAGCTGCTCGGCGTACGTCAGGTAGGCGGCGGCCAGCGCCGGGGCCTCCCGCCGATGGGCGATGCTCTCGGGTTCGAGGAAGGCGCCCTTGACCAGCCGGATCCGGCCGGGCCGGGTGAGCAGCTCCGGCAGGTCGTCCGCGGTGCGGTGCAGACGCGCCTGGACGGTGATGCCCACGTGGTCGAAACGCGCGCACAGCGCGCGGTGCACGGCCAGCGCCGCGTCGGTGCGGTCGGAGCCCTCGGCCGAGATCATCATCTCCCGCCCGGTGGCGGCGGTGGCCCGGGCGATGCGGGAGGCGTTCGCCAGCGCGAGCTCCGCGTCGACGGCGAGCCCGACGTGCGACAGGTCGAGGGAGATCGAGCACCCGGGCGGCAGGAGCCGGGCGGCGGCGAGGAACGTGTCGGTCTCCTCGACGGCCCGCTGCGGGTCGCGGCAGCTCTCACCCATGTACTCGACGCTCACCCGGTGGCCGGCGGCCAGGATCTGCCGCGCGCGGTCCAGGGCGTCGGGGAGGGTTTCACCGGCCACGTACCGCCGGGCGACCTTGCGGGCCAGGGGGCCCAGCACGGGGTCGCCGGGGATGCGCCACTTCAGCTCCTCGTCGAGCGCCAGGGTGCGCAGGACCTGGGCCGTCCGTGCCGTGAGGTCGGCGTCGGCGATGTGCGTGTGCGTGTGCATGGACATTCGGTACCTGGCTGTTCGCGTGGTGGGGGGTGACGCCTGCGAGCCTTCCAGGGCGGGGCACCCGCGAGGAGTGGCGGAAACGACGGATAGGCTGAAATTCCTGCCACCGTCGTGAGAGGAGATCGGGGCCCGTGCTCCGCGATGTCGCCGTCCTGGCCCTCCCGGGCGCCCACGCCTTCGAGTTGGGCGTCTTCTGCGAGGTCTTCGGCATCGACCGCGGCGACGACGCGCTCCCCGTCTACGACTTCGCCCTCGTCTCAGGACTCTCCGGCACCGGCGACAGCGTCCCGACCCGGCACGGCTTCGAGGTGCGGACCGGGCACGGCCCCGAGCGCCTGGCCTCGGCGGACCTCATCTGCGTCCCGGCCTACGACCCGCGGCTGCGGCAGTCGGACCGGCTGGCCGAGGAACTGCGCGCCGCCGTCGATCGCGGCGCCCGCGTCCTGAGCATCTGCACCGGCGCCTTCCTGCTCGGCGAGGCCGGCCTGCTGGACGGCCGGCGCTGCACCACCCACTGGCGATACACCGACGAACTCGCCCGCCGCCACCCACGCGCCCTCGTCGAATCGGACGTCCTCTACGTCGACGAGGACCCGGTCATCACCGGCGCCGGCACCGCCGCCGGCGTCGACACCTGCCTCCACCTGATCCGCAAGGAACACGGCAGCGCCGTCGCCAACGCCATCGCCCGCCGCATGGTCGCACCCCCGCACCGCGACGGCGGCCAGCACCAGTACCGCGAACGCCCCCTCCCCCGCCCCGGGACCGGCTCCCTCGCCCCCGTCCTCGCCTGGATCGAGGCCAACCTCGACCAGGACCTCACCGTCGAGGCCATGGCCCGCCACGCCCACCTCTCCGCACGCACCTTCGCCCGCCGCTTCCGCCAGGAGACCGGTACCACCCCCCTGCAGTGGCTCACCGGACAACGCGTCCTGCTCGCCCAGCAGCACCTGGAGACCACGGACGAGCCCGTCACCGTCATCGCCCACCGCACCGGCTTCGGCAGCATCGACACCCTCCGCCACCACTTCGCCCGCCGCCTCGGCACCACACCCCAGGCCTACCGCCGCACCTTCGGAACCCCGCCCACCACCGGCTGACCCCGGGACACGGGCACCAGCGTGCCGAAAGCGGCCGTCAGGCCATGGCCCCGGTTCCTCGCCGTCAGGTCCGGCGGGCGTGGGACGTGAGGCGGTCGGCGAGCGCGGTGACGAGGTGGCGCAGTTCGTCGGGGCGCTCGATGACGAACGGCCGGTCGAGTGCGGCGAGTGTCCGGGGCAGCCAGTCGAGCTGCTGAACCCGCAGCTCGACCCGCAGCCAGCGCTCGGACGCCGGGTCCCGGCCGGCCGCGGGCTCCTGCTCCTCCAGGGTCGCGACGGCGGCGGGGAGGTGCGCGCGGATCTGCTCGGCCGTCCCGTGGATCCGCAAGGTCACCTCATGGCGGTACTCGGCCGTGGCGAATCCCGACAGCACGCGCTGGGCCGGACCGGGCCCCACGGGCGTGTCGAAGGAGCCGGGCAGCGTCCGCGCGTCCGCGATGCGGTCGAGCCGGAAGGTCCGGCCCTCACCGATGCGCGGGTCCTCGCCCGTGACGTACCACCGGCCCGCGTGGGCGACGATCCCGTACGGGTGCAGGGTGCGTTCGCTGCGCCGTCCGTCGCGGTCGGTGTAGCGGATCGAGACCGGCCGGTGGTGACGCACCGCATCGGCGATGGTCAGCAGCAGCCCGGCGTCCGGGGTGTCGAATTCGCCGGGCTGGTCCGTGAAGGCGAGTGCGTCCAGCAGGGTGTCGAGCCGGCGGGCGATGTGCCGGGGCAGGACCCGCCGGATCTTCGCCGACGCCGTCTCGTTCGCCGTGCGTTCCGCCGTCGTCAGCCCTGTGCGGCGGCCGGCGAGCAGGCCGAGCAGCACGGCCAGCGCCTCGTCGTCGCTGAGCATGAGCGGAGGCAGGCGGTAGCCGGGGGCGAGCCGGTACCCGCCGTAGCGGCCGCGCAGCGACTCCACGGGCACGTCGAGGTCGATCAGCTGGTCCACGTACCGGCGCACGGTGCGCTCTTCGACGCCGAGGCGGTCGGCGAGTTCGGCCGCGGTCCGGGTGCCGCCCGACTGCAGCAGTTCCAGGAGTGTCAGGACGCGGCCGGTGGGTCGTGGCATGTTTCGCAGCCTAACGCGAATACCGGACCGGTTCTGTCCACTATTTCTCCTAGCCTGCGACGTGCACCCCACCAGTACGGCCAAGGGCCAAGGAGATTCCCATGGACTTCGTCTCGATCCGCATCATCACCGGCGACGTGGCGCGCCTCGTCGAGTTCTACGAGCGGGCGACGGGGGCGCGGGCGATCCGGTTCACCGAGGACTTCGCCGAGCTCAGGACCGGCGGCGCCACCCTCGCGATCGCCGGCACCCGCACCGTCCCGCTGTTCGCCGCGGGCTCCGCCCGCCCGGCGGACAACCACAGCGTCATCACCGAGTTCCTCGTCGACGACGTGGACCGCGTCCACCGGAACCTGACCGGCTTCGTCACCGAGCCCACCACGATGCCCTGGGGCAACCGGTCACTGCTGTTCCGCGACCCGGACGGCAACCTCGTCAACTTCTTCACCCCCGTCACCCCGGAGGCCATCGAAAAGTTCGCCCGCTGACGCCACGCGCAGTCCCCTGCGCGGTGGGCCTACCGGCCCGGGGGCGGAGGCGGGGCGAACCGTGCCCAGCGAGCGCGGTGCCAGCGGACGCACTCAAGGTCGACATCGTGGCGGGGGTCGGTCGCGAGACGCCGGCGGACTGTTCCGGTGACCGTTTCCACGACGTGCAGGTCGTCGGTCAGGTAGAGGCCGCCCAGGTCGAACTGCGTGTGGCAGTTCGGGCACAGGCAGAGGACGTTGCCGGTGTAGTCGTGGCCGCCCTCCCCCAGCGGGCGGATGTGGGCGCCTTCGCTGGCCGCGTGGCGTGGTCCGGGGATCCTCAGGACGCTCGCGCACATCTGGCAGCGGTTGCCGTGCCAGCCCTTGACGTCCCGAACCACCGCGCTGTCCCGCTTCACCTTGCCTTTGCGGCTTCGCACTGCCCCGGCCGGTACGGCGGCCGGGGCGCCGGCGTCGGCGTCATCGGCGCCGTCGCCGTCGCCGAACGAGGAGAGCGCCCCGGGCGACCCCGCTTCCGGGGAACCGGTGGCGGAAGAGACCCGCACGTCGGTGTCGGCGAGAATGCCTTCGACGAGGTCCGGATCGGCGGGGCTGAGCAGCCGGGCCCGGTCCCGGCACGAGCGGGCCACGAGCGACCATGCGGCCTCGATGTGGCTACCGGTGATGACCTGCGTGTCCTCGGCGAGGGCGAGGGCCGCGGCGATCCGGTGCGTGTGGTCGGGCAGGCGAAAGAACTGCCCCTCCGGCAGGACCGGTTGACTGTCGAAGAGGTCTTCGGTGAGCCGAACGGGCCAGAACTTCTCGGCCGCCTCGCCGGTCATCCGGAAATCCAGTCGGCCGACCGGCAGGCGGCGGGAAATGCGGGCGAGTTCCTCGACCGCTTCCGCCGCCGCCGTGATCTCCCGGCGGGCGGCGGACGCCCTGCGGGATCCTGCCTGCTGACGGCGGAAGATCAGGAGCCGGTTGGCGGAGGCCGGGGAGGTCTGCGCGTCGTACCGCCAGTCGTGCTCTGGCATCTCCCACAACACGCCGATCCTCGGCGGCTTCCCCGTAGGGCCGGAGCCGCGCAGAGCACGCAACTCGCCGTACGGGCGGTACTCGCCGCCGTCCCAGGCGACCCTGAGGGTGCTTGCGAGGAACTCGTCGGAGGACTTCCTGGCGCTGCCGTGCTTGATCGGGCTGCCGGTGAGCAGCATGGAGAACGCGGTGCCGGGCGGGGTGCGCCGGGTGGTCGCGGCGCGGGCCGCCCGCAGGCGGGTTTCGGTGGTGACGTCCGGGTGGAGGCCGAAGTGCGGAAAGCGGTGCGGCTCCAGGCCCGCGTTGCGCAGGGCCGCGGCGAGCGGGCGTCGGTCCTCCGTCGTCAGGAACGCCGCCCAGACCACGCAGGACCGCCACGCGGGCATGACCGCCGCGGGGGCCGCCGCCGCGGACCACCAGCACAGGGCCGCCGCGTAGGCGTCCTCGGCGTGGACACCGTCCCGCAGCGTTGCCAGCCGGGCGACATCGCCCAGCGGACCGCGTATCACCACACCGGACACCGCGCCCTCCCCTGCTCTGCCATCGTGCCTCGGTGATCATCCATCACCCCACTGACAGGAGCCGCCCGCGCAGTGCCCGCGGGTGCCCGCGCCATCGCGGCCCTGCCCCCGGCAGCGCAACGGCCTTGTCCTTAAGGGTGGCGGCCCGCCGCGTCCCCGGGATCAGCCGGGGCCCCGGTCCGGGTCGGGCCCGGGGCCGGCTCCGCCGCCGGGTCGACGCCCGGCGGGACGGTCGGTTCCTAACCTCGGTGGCATGACCCGCATCCGCCGCACCGCCGTCGCCGTCGCCCTCGCGATCGTCCTGCCACTGCCGATCGGCGCAGCCGGTACGGCCTTCGCCGCCCCCGCCGCCGCCCCCGCCGTCACCCTCTCCACCGCCGTCCCGGCCCCGCCCGGCCCGGGAGTTCAGCTGGCGCTGCCCCGCCCGAGCGGCCCGCACGCGGTCGGCGTCGACACACTGCACCTGGTCGAGCGGGACCGCCCGGACCCATGGGTGCCGAGCGCCGGGCCACGGCAGCTGATGGTGTCGGTGTACTACCCCGCCCGCTCCGGCACCGGCCGGCCCGCGCCCTTCATGACCACCGACGAGGCGACGAACTTCCTGACCATGGAGGGCAGCGGCGGCGCGTTCCCGGCCCGCGCACTCGCCGAAGCCCGCACCCACGCGTCCGCCGACGCCCGCCCGGAGCACGGCAGGTACCCGCTGGTGGTGCTCTCGCCCGGCTTCGGACTGCCGCGCCAGACGCTCACCGGCCTCGCCGTGGACCTGGCCAGCCGCGGCTACGTGGTCGCACTCGTCAACCACACCTACGAGGACTCCGGAACGACGTTCCCCGACGGACGGACCCTCGGCTGCGCGCTGTGCAGCCTGCCCGACGTGAAGGACGCCGACAACGTGCGGAGCCGCGCCGCGGACCTCTCGTTCGTCCTGGACCAGCTGACCGGCCGCCGTCCGGCCTGGCAGCACGCGCAGCTGATCGACCGGCGCCGGATCGGCACGGCCGGGCACTCGCTCGGCGGCAACGCGGCCATCGCGACGATGGCCGCCGACCAGCGGGTGCGGGCCGGCGCCGACCTGGACGGCAGGTTCTTCCTCCCCGTCCCGGCCGAGGGTCTCGGCCACCGCCCGGTGCTGCTGCTCGGCAACCCGGTCAACCACGGCGCGACCGGCGACGAGCCGAGCTGGGCCGCGAACTGGGCGAACCTCGACGGCTGGAAGCGCTGGCTGACCGTCACCGGATCCAACCACGTCAGCTTCACGGACGTCCCCGTCCTCGCCGACGAGGCGGGCGTCACCGGCGTGGACGGCTCGATCCCGTCCGCGCGCGCCGAGCAGCTCACCCGCGACTACGTCGCGGCCTTCTTCGACGAGCAGCTGAAGGGCATCCCGCAGCCGCTGCTCGACGACCCCTCGCCGACCGATCCGGAGATGGTCTTCCAGGGGTGAACCAGGGCGGGGCGTCCCGAACTCCGGGCCGGCCGGTTCAGCGGGACTTCGCGGTGGAGGCGCCGATGCGCGCCCGTACGACGGCCGCCGGTGGGTGGCGCACCGGGTCGGGCCGGACATCGTCGGCCAGGGGCGACGAGCGCAGGACGTGGTGGTACCCCGCGGCGTCGCCGCGCAGGCACTCCAGGTACAACACCCGCAGGATCGCGGCGAGTTCGGCCCTGGTGACGTCCACGGTGTGCCGCCGGGAGCCGCCCACCGGACGCGCCCTGGCGATCGCCGCGCCCAGCGCGGCGGTGTCCACACCGGTCAGGGCACCGGCCTCGGCGTCGGCGCAGACGGTGCGGAGCAGGGGCAGGTCGATGCCGCGCACGCTGATCGTCGTGTCCGGCCCGCAGTCGGGCGGGGGCGCCGGGGCCTGCTCGGCCGGGCGTTCCCGCAGCCCGCGGTAGCGCAGGAGGTCCTGCCCCAGCTCGGTGGCCCGCACGGCCCACGCCGGACGGGAGGAGGCCGTGGTGAGGGCGTCCAGCACCTCGGGGCCGGCGGCCTCGCACAGCGCCGCTCCCACGAGGCGGCGGACGATCCAGTGGCCGGCGACCCGGCGTTCCAGCGGCAGGGCCCCGGTCAGCCAGCCCGGGCTCTCGGCGACGAGGGCCTCCAGCATCGACCACTCACCCGGACTCAGGGTCACAGGTTCCTCCCTCAACGTGACTACGCCGCATCCTGCCACGCCGGTCCACCGGGGCGCCCCGGCTTTCGAACTTCTCGGGTACGCGGCGATGTTCGCGGCCGTCGACCTCGGGAGCCCGCCGGAACGGCCCCACCGGGGCCCTCGGGTGCGCCGCCGTCGGCGGGCTGTTGGTGGATTGTTGGGCCGCTGTTGGGGAGCCCTGTCAGCCTCGTGTCCTCTCCGCGTGACCCGTCCTCCGCAGCGAAGTCGAGGGCGGGCGCGCGCACCACAAGCCGGAGGCAGCACACGTGAAACCCAGAATTCCCCGGTTCCGCCGGATCAGGGCCACCCTGACCGTCGTCGCCATGCTGGTGACCGGTCTGACGGTCTCCGCGGGGCAGGCGTCGGCCCTCGACAACCCCTTGGATTTCCAGATCCAGAACAAGGCGACCGGCCTGTGTCTCCAGGCCGTGTCCAGCTCCGACCGGGCGGACCTCACGGTCGCCCCCTGCGACACCAGCCCCGATCAGCGGTTCGTCGTCACGGACCACGACACGTTCATCGACACCGCCTCCTACCGCTCCTGCCTGGCGGCGGACCCGTACGGCGACGCCGTGTCCGTGGCCTGCGACAGCGACAGCTACAACCCCCACTGGATCCGCGGCTCCGACAACGGCGCCTGGACGACCATCAGCAACCCCAACGGCTGCTACCTCAAGCTCCTCAACAACAAGCTGCCCGCCTGCATGCCGGGCTTCCAGGGCGACAACGCCCAGTGGCGCATGATCCGGGGGCGGTCGGACCACCACCGGGGCACCGAGGCGGGCAACGGCCGGGTGAAGTGGGCGGACTTCTGGGGCCGGGGCAAGGGCGACGACTACATCACCATCGGCTCCACCGGAGCGGTCACGGTCTGGCCGAACAACGGCGGTGACGGCCACGGCGGTTGGGGCCAGCCCGTCCAGGTCGCCACCGGCATCACCGCGGACCCCGACCGGGTGCGCTTCGCCGACTTCGACGGCGACGGGCTGCCCGACTACATCGCCATCAACCCGGACGGCTCGGTGCACGTCTACCTCAACCGGGGCGGCGACACCGGCGGCGGCTGGCAGGACCTCGGCATCGTCGCCTCCGGTCTGACCACCGACCTCAGCCGGGTGCGCTTCGCCGACATGGACGGCGACGGCCGGGCGGACTACAACGCGATCAACCCGGACGGCTCCGTCACCACCTACCTCAACCGGGGCGGCGACACCGGCGGCGGCTGGCAGAACCTCGGCAAGACCGCCACCGGCCTGACCACCGACCAGAGCCGGGTCCGCCTCGCCGACCTCGACGGCGACGGCAAGGCCGACTACGTGGCGATCAACCCGAACGGCTCGGTCACCGCCTACCGCAACAACGACATCTACCACGGCCAGTGGGACCCCATGGGGCAGATCGCCACCGGCATCACCACCAACCAGAACGCCGTCGCCTTCGGCGACTTCACCGGCGACAACCGGGCCGACTACATCACCACCGACCCGTACGGCAAGGTCAACGTCTACCGCTACGACGGCGGCAGCAACTGGACCAACCTCGGTCAGATCGCCACCGGCGCCTGATCGCCGCCCTCCGCCACCCGGGGGCCTCGGTCCGTCAGCCGAGGCCCCCGCGCCCGACCCACACCACCTCACGTCAAGGGGGGAACCTTGAAACGCATCCTGCTGTTCGGCCTGAGCGCCGCGCTGGGCGTGGCCGGTGTCGCCGCCGCGCCGAACCCGCCGTCCGCCCGAGCCGCCCAGGGCGCGCCCGCCGTCACCCCGGCCGTCGCCGCACCCTCGCTGCGCGTCATGCCGCTCGGCGACTCGATCACCGCGGGCGCCGGCAGCGCGACCGGCTCGTCCTACCGCGCCCCGCTGTGGAACCTGGTCGCCGGCCAATCCCGTTACACCGTACGGTTCGTGGGCTCCCAGGCCGGCGGGCAACTGCCCGACCTCGCCCACGAGGGCCACTCCGGCTACATGATCGACGACATCCGCGCCGGGATCGACCAGTGGCTGGCCTCCGCGCACCCGGACGTCGTGCTTCTACACATCGGGGTCAACGACCTCGACCGGGGCGCCGACCCCGCCCACGCGCCCGACCGCCTCAAGACCCTCCTCGACCGGATCTACGAGGACCGGCCCGGGGTCGCGGTGGTCATGGAGGGCGTGCTCCCGAACACCCAGGGGCTCCAGCTCCCACCGCCCGAATACAACGACGGGGCAAGGCAGTTGCAGGCGGTCGAGGCTGAGGCCGGGAACAGCTTCCGGTTCGTGGAGCCGCCCGCCCTGGCACCCGCCGAGATGTCCGACCGCCTGCACCCGAACGACAGCGGCTACCGGCGGATCGCGCAGGCCTTCTACGGCGGGCTGGACCAGGCCTACTCCGCCGGCGCCGCGCGGGCTTCCGTAGCCTCGAACACCGCCAGTGAGTCGGGCGGCCTCGGGCGGGTCAGGTACGCGGACTTCGACGGCGACGGCAAGGCCGACTACCTCACCATCAACCAGAACGGCTCGGTGAACGTCTGGCTGAACAAGGGCGGCGACGGGCGCGGCGGTTGGCAGCCCCTCGGCCAGGTGGCCACCGGCCTCACCACGGACCCCGCCCGGGTGCGCTTCGCCGACTTCGACGGCGACGGCAAGGCCGACTACGAAGTGATCAACCCGGACGGCTCCGTGCACGTCTACCTGAACAAGGGCGGCGACGGGCACGGCGGCTGGCAGGACCTCGGGACCGTCGCGACCGGTCTGACCACGGACCCGAGCCGGGTCCGCCTCGCCGACTTCGACGGCGACGGCAGGGCCGACTACGAAGTGATCAACCCGGACGGCTCGGTGCACACCTACCTCAACAAGTTCGTCGACGGGCACGGCGACTGGCAGGACCTCGGGACCGTCGCGAGCGGCCTGACCACCGACCAGAGCCGGGTCCGCCTCGCCGACTTCGACGGCGACGGCAAGGCCGACTACGCCGTCATCGACCCGAGCGGCGCCGTGCGCGTCTACCTGAACCGGGGCGGCGACACCGGCGGCGGCTGGCTGTTCCTCGGCCAGGCCGCCACCGGGCTCACGACGGACCAGAGCCGGGTGCAGTTCGCCGACTTCGACGGCGGCGGCAACGCGGACTACATCCGCACCGACCCGCCGTCCAACGCCGCCACCGTCTACACCTGGAACGGCGGCGACGGACACGGCGGCTGGACCGGTCTCGGCCAGGTGGCGGGCGGAGTGCCCACCGGCTGATCCCGCACGTCTGCACCGCCCGGATGTCAACCGCCGGGCGGTGCAGACGCGTTCACTGCTGGAGGTTCCGGAGCCGTTCCAGCCCGTCGAGGCCCTGCTGGAGCAGGGCGGGGATGTCGTGGTCACGGCCGATCCCGGCCGCCTCTTCGTAGCAGGCGCGGGCCCGCGACGGCCGGCCGAAGTGGGCGTGGGCGCGGCCGCTGATGACCAGGGTGTCGGCGATGCCGCTCATGTCCCCCAGCCGCCGGCGGATCGCCAGGGACTCGTCGAGCGCGGCGAAGGCCTCCTCCTCCCGGCCGAGTCCGCGCAGGCAGTCACCGAGGTTGGCCAGGGCCACGGCGGTGTGCGTCAGGTTGCCGTGGCTCCGGCAGCGTTCGAGGAGCGACCGGTAGTACGTGAGCGCGGCTTCGAAGTCCTCGTTGTAGAGGTACGCCTGGGCCAGGGCCGCGAGCAGGCCGACCCCGCCCTCATCCACTCCGGCCCGCTGGTGGATCTCCCAGGCCACCTCCGCGTACGCCAGAGCCTGCCCGTACCTGCCCTGCTGGCTGTGGGCCACGGACAGGTTCCCGAGGATGACGGCCTTGCAGACCCCGTCGCCGTCCTGCTCGAAGAGGGCCAGTGCGGCTTCCAGGGCCTCGATCGCCTCGGCGTTGCGGTAGGCCATGCCGTGGGACGCGCCGAGCCGGCGCAGCGTCCAGGCCTGGCCGCGCAGGTCGCCGTGCTCCTGGGCGGACTTCAGGGCGAGGGCCAGGCACGCGTCCCACTCGCCGGTCCACCAGAAAGTGTGCGCGTACCCCATGAGCCAGATCGCGAGCCGCCAGGTGAGATCGGGCCGGGAGGAGTCCGCGGCCCTGCGGATCACCTCCTTGACGACGGGCAGCTCCTGCCCGCACCACTCCAGGGCCTGCTGGGGGTCGGCGAAGACGGGCACCGGTACCGCGGGGACGTCGGCGAGGCGCGGAGCTCCCGATGCATTGATGGCCATGCCGGCCGACTCCAGGGCGACCGTGTACCAGACGCCCAGACGCAGGGCGGCGGCCTCGCGCGCCTCGGCCGGTTCCTCCTCGCGGACGCGCTCCGCCGCGAACTCCCCCAGCAGGTCGTGGAACCGGTACCGCCACGGCTCCGGCGTCTGCACCAGGTGGACGTCCGCCAGCAGTTCGAGCAGGTCCGCGGCGTGCTCCCGGGGGCGGCCCAGCAGCGCGGCCGCGGCGTCCACCCCCAGCGTGTGGCCCGCCCACAGGCCCAGCAGCCTGAAGGCGCGGGCGGCTTCGCGTTCCACCGGGTCCGCGCTGTCGCGGATCGCGAGGTAGCTGGTGGCGAACGTGGTGTCGACGGCGAGCCGCCCCACCGACAGGGACCGCAGCCGCCCCCGGCTGTCCTCCAGGCGCTCGGCCAGGGCGCCCGGCGTCCAGGCCGGGCGGGAGGAGAGCCGGGCCCCGGTGATCCGCAGCGCCAGCGGCAGGCCCGCGCAGGCGGCCAGCAGGCGCAGGGCGCCGTCCGGGTCCTGCCGAACCCGCTCGGGGCCGCAGAGGCGGGAGAGCAGGGCGCGCTGCTCCTCGACGTCGAGCGGTGCGAGGGAGAACCGGGCGCTCGCGGGGAGGTCGGGGAGGGTGTTGCGCGAGGTGACGATCACCGCGCTGCGACAGCCGCCCGGCAGCAGGGGCTCCACCTGGGCGGCGTCGCGGGCGTTGTCGAGCACCAGCAGGACGCGGCGGTCGGCGAGGACGGTGCGCAGCAGGGCGGCCCGGTCGTCGGTGTGCTCGGGGAGGGGCCTCGGGCCGCCGTGGTCCTCCTGCTGGTTCAGGGCCGTCAGGAAGGCCGCGAGCAGCTCGTGCGGATCGCGGGCGGGGACGGCGCCGAAGCCGCGCAGGTCGGCGTACAGCTGGCCGTCCGGGTAGTGGTGCTTGACGGCGTGGGCGGCCTGGACGGCGAGGGCGGTCTTGCCGATGCCGCCCATGCCGGAGACCACCACGACCCGGGGGACGCCGTCCGCGGGCGGGCTGGTGAGGAGGTCGGTCAGGCTCTGCAGGTCGGCCTGACGGCCGGTGAAGTCGACGAGGGCGGAAGGGAGTTGGGACTGCGGGCGGACTCGCGCCGGGGCGGACCGCCGCACGGCACCGGTCGTGTCGCGCAGGACCTGCCGGTGGGCCTCCCGGACTCCGGGCCCCGGGTCGACGCCGAGTTCCTCGACCAGGGTGCGGCGCAGCCGCTGGTGGACGGCCAGGGCTTCGGAGCGCTGCCCGAGGCGGTGCAGGGCCAGCATCAGCTGGGCGTGGAAGGCCTCGTGGAGCGGGTGCTCGGCGGTCAGGGCCGTCAACTCGGGTATCAGGCCGTCGACCTGCCCGAGGCGCAGGTCGGACTCGATGCGCCACTCCAGGGCCTGCAGGCGGGCCTCCTGCCACTGCCGGCGTGGCGTCTGCGCCTGCGGCAGGTCCGGGAACTCGGCCAGCGGGACACCGCGCCAGCGTGCGAGGGCCGCCGCCGACTCCTGCCGTACCGATGTCCAGTCCTCGCGCCGCAGGGCGTCCCGGGCCCGCTGGACGCCCAGGTCGAAGAGCCGGGCGTCCAGCTCGCCGTCCGTCACCTTCAGCACGTAGCCGAGCGGCGTGGAACGCAGGCGGTCGGCGCGCTCGTCGCGTTCATCGCGTTCGTCGTGCTCGTCGTGCTCGTCGTGCTCCTCGGTGAGCTGTGCCCGCAGGCGGGCCAGCATGTTGTGCAGCGAGGCGTTCGCCGAGGCCGGCGGGCGGTCGCCCCAGAGCGCGGCCTTGAGCCGCTCCGGCGGGACGGGCCGGTTGGCCTCCAGGAGGAGGACGGCGAGCAGGGTGCGTACCTTGGCGCCGCCGACGGGTCGTTCGACGAGTCGCCCGGTCGGGCCTGTGGTGACGACGAGCGGGCCGAGTAGGCCGAAGTTCATGTTTGATCCCCCGATCCCTCACCTCGCTCCACTCGTTCGAGCGAGATGATCACCGACCACCGTAGGGGAGGCGGGGATGGGATGTACAGGAAGGTTCACCCGTCCCAGCCGGTTCTCCGGCGCGGTCACCGCACCGAGCCCGACCGATCGACACAATCTGATCACGAGACACCCATAACGCCCGGTGCCACCGCACGTCATCCACCAGAGTTGCTGCCGCGTGCATCTGCACCATCAGCCGCTCTCCCTAGGAGCCCGCGTGACCACCCCCTCCTTCGCCGCGCCTCAGCCCCAGCCCCAGCCGCCCCACGCTGCGCAGCAGGCTCCCAAGCGCCCTTGGTACCGGAAGAACCGCGTCCTCGTCCCCGTCGCTCTGATCATCGGCGCCGGCATCGGGGCCTCCGGCAACGGCAACAACAACGGCAAGACCTCGACCGCCGGCTCGGATGCGGCGGCCAAGCCCGCCGCCACGGTCACCGTCAGTGCGACGGCGACGGTCACCGCCCAGGCCCCGCAGCAGGCCGCCGCGCCGGCCACGCCGCAGCAGGCTGCCCCGCCGGCCGTCCCGCAGGCCGCCGCGACCACCGCTCAGCCGCAGAACACCATCGGCGGCGACGGCACCTACGAGGTCGGCACGGACGTCCAGCCCGGCACCTACAAGACCAAGGGTCCTGGCGCCATGGGCCTGTGCTACTGGGAGCGCAACAACGGCGGTGACGGCGTCGGCTCGATCATCGCCAACGACAACCTGCAGGGCCCCGGCGTCGTCACCATCAAGGCCGGCGACAAGATCTTCAAGTCCAGCGGCTGCCAGGCCTGGGTCAAGACCGGCTGATCGACCGTTCCCGCTGCGGTGATCCCGGCCTTCGCAGTCGGTCGTAGCGCCTTGATTCGCGGCCCGGACCGTCGCGGATCGCCCTCACGGCCGGGGCGGGACGGTGTGTCGCTGCCGCCGACGCACGACGCTCGGCCGGGAAACCCCGGCCGAGCGCATGCCGTGCCGTCCTCCGGTGGGCCCGGGGCTCAGAACTCGGTGCTGACCGTGACTCCGCTGAAGTCGGTCACGGCGTACAGGCCGAGGTAGTGGTAGCCGGCCGTCTGGTTGGTGACGTTGAGGGACTGGGCGGTGCCGGCGTTGGTGTCGAGGATCTGGTCGGGCCCGCCGATCAGGTCCTTGTGCTTGATCGCGAAGTCGGCCAGCGAGTGGGCCAGGCCCGGGTCGGCGGCGACGGCGCGGACGAAGTCCGGTTCGAGTTGCCGCGCCAGAGCGGGTACTGGAGAACGGAGTTGACGGCGCCGACCATGTTCGGGGCCTCGCGTCGCGGCGAGGAGTGGCCGATCCGCGCCTCAGCTCCCCGACGGCCGGTGCAGGAGGTCGCGGGCCCGGGCGGCCAGGCCGTCCGCGCCGCAGTGGACGGCCAGCTCCAGGCCCCGGGTGAGCGCGGTGCGGCCGGCCGCGGCGGGGCCCAGCGCCGCGCCGAGGTCGACCAGGGCCAGGGCGTGCTCGTAGCGGGCCGGCGAGCGCTCCAGGTGCCGGACCGCCTCCGTCAGCAGCCCGACCGCACGCGGTGGCTCGTGGACGGCGGCGCACAGCCGCAGGGCGCTGCCGACCGCCGAGTCGGTCCCGGACTCGCGGGCCCGGCGCACCCCCTCCTCGGCGAGCTCACGGGCCCGCTCCGGCTGGTCGCCGGCCACCGCGCGGGCCAGGTGCCCCGGCCACGGCGCCCACACCGTGTTGCGCCACCCGCGCGCGTCCAGGGCCGCTCCGGCGGCGGTCAGCACCTCGGCCGCACCCGGCGCGTCGCCCCGGGCCAGCAGCAGCCGGCCGTACAGCGTGGGGGCGTCGGGCAGCACCATCACGGTCGGGAACGGCGGGCCGAAGGCGTGTTCGCGGGCGAGCTCCAGGGCCTCCGCCAGTCGGCCGCGCGCGGCCAGGGTCTCGGCCAGCGCCCCGACCGCGTCCCAGTGCAGCGGGGTGCCCGGCCCTATCCGGGCCGCGCTGCGCAGGGCGCGGCGCAGGTAGTCCTCCGCCTCGGCCAGCGCGCCGCAGCGGAACCGCAGCATGCCGGTCAGCAAGTAGGCGAAGCCGAGGTGGCCGCCGCTCCACCCGGCGACCTCGTAGGCGCGCACCGCCTCGGTGAACAGCTCCTCCGCCCGGTCGACGCGGTCGGCGTACAGGTAGCTGAGGCCCAGGATCCCCGGGAGCTCGAAGCCCCAGGTGGTGTTGGTCCAGCCGAGGCTGGGGTGCAGCCGGCCGCCCGGCAGCGCGGACTCGGCCAGCGCGAGTGCCCGTTCGCGGTCGGCGCCGCGCAGCGTGAGGTCCCAGCAGCGCAGCACGGCCACCGCGTGGGCCAGGCCGTCGCGTTGGAACACGGCCTCGCCCGGGGCCGCGTCCGTGTCGACGTCGGTGAAGGCCAGGCCCACGGTGTCCAGCATCCGGTGGAACTCCGCGAGCCGCCGGGAGCGGCCGGGGCCGTCCGCGTCCTCGGACTGGAACGCGGCGAACATGAAGTGGGCGACCTCCAGCCGCAGCCGGCCCGGGCCGGGCGGGACGAGCGCGGCCTCCTCGGCGCACAGCGCGGCGGCCTCGTCGAGCCGGTTGCTGTGGGCGAGGGCCTGGGCGAGCCGGAAGGTCGCGTCCACCCGCAGCCCCGGGTCCAGCCCGTACGGGTCGGCGAGCGCCAGGCGCAACTGGTTGACCGTGGTCGCCGGGTCGGTGAGCAGGGCCGAGCAGCCGAGCTCGTAGAGCACCGAGGCCCGGTCCTGGTCGGCGGGCGGTTCGCTGATGGCCCGGCGCAGGCACCGCTGCGCGGCCTCGGGCGCGCCGATGGCCAGGTGTTCGCGGGCCGCCAGGCGCAGCTTGGCGACGATCCCGCCGTCCCCTTCGGGCAGGATCTCCAGCAGGTGCCGGGAGGCCGCGAGCAGACCGAGGCCGGCGTTCTCGATCTCGACGGCGGCCACCCCGTGCATCCCGGTGCGGGCGGCGGGCGGCATCGACTGGTAGACGGAGGTGGCGACCAGCGGGTGGACGAACTCCAGCCGGCCCGCCGAGGTGCCGGTCAGCACCCGGTGCCGGCGCAGCTCCCGGACCGACTGGGCGGCGGCCTCCGGCCCCTGCGCGCAGATGGCGGCGGCGAGTTCGGGGCGGATGTCGGTGTCCAGCACCGACGCCGCCCAGGCGAAGCGCAGCGCGGTGGGCCCCACCCGGTCCAGCCAGTGCCGCAGCGTCATCCCCCGGGCGGTGGCGGCGATCTCGCGCAGCAGCCCGGTGCTCTCCTCGACGGGATCGAGCCGCTGGTCGGCCACCTCACGCAGCAGGGCGGCGGTCTCGTACGGGTTCCCGGCGGTGACCGCCCAGACGTGGCGGCAGAACGCGTCCTCGGCCTCCGCCCCCAGGGCGGCGCGGACCAGGTGCGCGACCGAGGCGGGCTGGAGCGGGCGCAGGTCGTGCCGGCGGTCGGCCCGGTCGGCGAGGCCGCGCTGCAGCTCCAGCGCGTCGTCGGGGAACTCGTCGCGGCAGGCGAGCACCAGCAGGGCCGGCAGCTCCCGGGCGCGCACCGCGAAGCCGGCCAGCCAGCCGAGCGACTCCGGGTCGGCCCAGTGCAGGTCGTCGACCAGCACGGCCAGCGGCGAGCGCAGCTGCACGAGACGGGTCAGGACGAAGTCCAGCCCGTCGCGCACCCCTTGCGGGTCGAGCTGCCCGCCGGGCGGCCGCAGGCCCGCCGCGGGGCCGACGACGTCCTCCCAGGGCCCGAAGACCCGGGCCCGCTCGTCGTCGGGCAGGGCCGACAGCACCGGCCGCACCAGCTGGCGCACCACGTGGAACGGCTCGTGGCACTGCCGCTGCCCGCCCCGGGCGAACAGCACCGTGCAGCCCGCGCGTTTCGCCGCCCGCCGCACCTCGGTCAGCATCGCCGTCTTGCCCAGCCCGGCCGCCCCGGTGTACAGCAGCAGCTCCCCCACCCCGGTGCCGGCGGGCCGGGTGAGCGCCCCGATCGCCTGTGCCGCGGACCGGAGTTCGGCCTCGCGCTCGTGCAGCGGCTCCTCGCCCCGCCCGGCCCCACCGCCGCCCCCGGCCATCCCCTCGGCCACCGCCGCCTCCCCTTCGCCCGCCAGGGCCGTTGTCGCAGAGGGCCCGAGGCTACTGCCGATCAGCCTGCTCCGGAACGGACTTGACAAACCCGCCCGGCATGACGGCCACCACGCGCGGAAATCGACGGCCCGACCGCCGCCCCCGGCCTCGCCCTCGGACCCGGCAGCGGGCCGAACCCGTGAGCAACTGTCAGGAGCTGTGGCCGAGTTCACGAGCGGCGACCGCCGACCAGATCTGCGCGGCCAAGGTCTCCGGGGGCAGTGTGCCGTCGACGATCACGTCGCATTCGTCCCGCAGCGGCTCGATGTGCCGCTCGTGGGCGGCCCGCCGGTGCTCCACGTAGTTCCGCAGGAGAACCTCCAGCGGGAAGCCGCCCCTGACGCATTTCCGGTCGATCTTGCGGGCCAGCCGGAGGTCCGCCGCGAGATCGATGAAGACGTCGAGCCGGCCACAAGGCCGCCGCGGGGCGACCCGGCGGGCGAAGAGGCCGTCGACGATCACGACGGGGGCGACGGCGAGCGCGGCGTCGGTGTCCGCGTCGAGCCGCTCGATGTCGACCGAGCGCGGGTCCCCGACGTCCAGGCGCGGAATCCCGGCCTCGTCGCGCGTCCAGATTCCTCGCCCCGGAGCAGTGAAGTAGTAGTCGTCGCCGTGCAGCACGCTTGCCGGGCCCTCCGCAGCGAACGACACGAGCGCATCGGCCAGTGTCGTCTTGCCCGCCCCCGCACCACCGGTCAGCGTCAGCAGCACGCAACCCCCTCTTCCCGATCGACGGACCGAGGATCGCACGGCGGACGGCACGGCAACCAGCTGCCCGCCGCCTCCCGGGGCCGCTCCGGGGAGGCGGAGCGGCCCGGGTGGACTTCAGGCGGGCTTCAGGCGGACTTCAGGCGGGCGTCAGCGGGTACTGAAGTCGGCGTTCCAGGAGGCCGCGCCCGTACGTGCCAGGCCGACCTCGTTGTAGTCGCCGATCATGATCCCCAGGTGGTTCGGGGAGTTGATCCAGCCGTCGACGGCCGCGTCGATGGTGGTGGGCCCGTAGAAGGCTATCTCGCCGAAGCCCCGCCCGGTGTAGCCGAGGCCTGCCGCGATGCCCGACGAGTTGCAGAAGTGCCCGGAGACCCGGCGCTGGTCCATCTGGTCGGCATTGCACTTCGCGGCCTGCGAGAGCGTCGCGTTGAACCGCACCGGCGCCTTGCCGTACTGGGCACGCACGGCGTTCAGCCGGTCCAGGAAGCGCTGCTGGTCGGAGGTGACCGGGCCCGGGGCCGGTCCGGTGCCCGCCCCGACCAGGTCGAACCGCTGGGACATGCTGCCGTCACAGCCCTCGACGGTGACCTCCCGGTCGACCCCGTGGTAGGTCAGGCAGCCGTTGCCGCCCGCGTTGCGGAGGTAGGTGCCGCCCTCGACGGCGTCCTCCAGGGTCCACTGCTGATTGGCGCCCGCCCACCAGCGGACGAACTGGGTGGACCGGCCGTCCCGGGTGTCCATCTCCAGCACGCGCTCGGTGCCGTTGACGCTGCGGACGAAGTCGACCCGGCCGCCGGGCTTGTTGGAGACCCAGAACGAGGTGGAGGCGTTCTGGTAGCCACGGGCGACGATCCGCGAGCCCTCGTCGTCGGAGCTCGCCAGGGAATGGTGGTTCTGGTGGTCCTGGATCGTGACCATCTGCTCGACCACGCCCGCGGTCGCGGCGCTCGCCGGCACCGCCAGCAGCGTGGCGCCGCTCGCGGACACCACGGAGACGGCGAGCGCCAGGGCCGCCAGCCGGGCGCGACGGCGGGCACCGGCGCCCGGGCGGAGGGTACGGGTGGACGGGTGCGACACGGGGATCTCCCACTCTCGACGGACCGCGTGCGGACGTGCAGGCGGACGCAGCGCAGGACATCAGGGCCGCGTTGACAATCGATCAACGGCGCCGTGTACGTTCACGTATCTCGGCTGGGTGAGCGAGACGACCTCCTGCCCGCGCAGCACCCGGGCGCCCACGGCGACCGCGTGCTCCTCCAGACACGCCAGCTGCGCCGCTTCGTCGACGAGGGCCGGTTCGCCACCGAACCCCACTGACCGCCACCGGCGCCCCGGCGCACCGGGCACCCCTCGCTGTTCACCCCCGCCGAAGTTCACCCCCGCCGAACCGACGCCCACGGCGTGGCCGTGACCGACCACGGGCGGGCCTCCTCGACCATCCGCGAGGCCTGCTCCACCCGAACTCGGGCACCCGGACGCCGGGTCAGGCGTCGCGCAGAGCCGTGTCGAGGGCCGCGAGGTGGTGGTCGACACGGCCGAGGGTGAGGAGGCCGCTGGCGGCGCCGGCGAGTTGGCCGGCGGCGGGGAGCAGCCGGTCCCGAGCGCGGGTGAGGGTGGCGCGGTCGCCGAGGTCGACGGCGAGGACGGCCTCCAGGCCGCAGTGCGCCTCGTAGAGCAGGTCGGCGGGTGGCCGGGGCAGGGCGCGCAGGGCGGCTCGCGCCGCGGGGCGGTCGCCGGTGGCGAGGAGGGCGAACGGTTCCGCCCAGGGCCGGTACGGGCCCCAGTCCTGGGTCAGGTCCACCTCGGGGCGGCGGTTCCCGCCCGCGATGCGCAGAGCGAGCAGGGCGAGCGGCAGCAGGCCGGTCGACAGTCCCGGCATGCCCGCGCCGTTCAGCTGCGAAGCGGCCACGCGGTAGGCCGACTCCGCTTCCTCGGCGTGCCCCTGGGCGGCGGTTCGCAGCGCCCGGTGCCAGTCGGTGAACACCCGTACCAGGGGGAGTTCGTGCCGGTCGGAGAGCTGCTCGGCAGCGGCCGCGTGCCGGCCGGCTGCCGTGAAGTCGCCGAGCGCGCAGGAGGATTGGAGGCGGATCAGGTGTCCGAGCACCTCGTAGGTGGTCAGCCCGTGGCGGGCGGCCAGCTCGACGAGTTCGGCGCCGATCGCGTCGCGGTCGCCGGCCATCCCGGCCCGGGTGCAGGACTGCATGAACCGGCCGTTCAGCGCGAAGGCGAGCAGGGCGGGGTCGCGCAGTCGTCTGGCGATCGCCTCCGCCTCGCGCGCGGCCTGCGGGGCCCGGGGTTCGCGGGTGCCGCGTGATTCCAGGGCGATGGTGGCGAGCAGGCGGCAGCGGGCGACGGTGTCGCCGGCGGGCAGGGCGGTGAGGGTGCGTTCGGCGGCCGCGACGACCTGGGCGGCGAGGACGGGGTCGTCGCTGCGGGTCCAGATCGCGGGGACGTCGTAGCCGCCGATGACGCGGGCGGTGAGTTCGGGGTCGCCGTGCTGCTCCGCGCTCGCGATGACGGCCATCCGCTGTTCGCGGGCGGCGCGCAGGCCGGTGCCGCCGCTCACGGCGAGGCCGCGCATCAGGCCCACGGTGCTCTCCAGCCGTGCCCGGGCGCCGATCGCCAGCGTCCGGTCGTACGCCGTCGCGGCCTCGTGCCACAGTCCGGCCGGCGTCGTGCCGGGGGCCGGGTCGAGCGCGGGGTGCTGGGCGAGGATGTCCGCTTCCAGGCGGCGCAGCGCGTGCCCGGGGTCGAGTCCGAGGCCGTCGGCGAGCGCCGTTCTGGCGTCGCGCAGGGCGGCGAGGGCGTCGCCCTGGCGGCCCGTGCGGTACTGGGCGAGGGCCAGGAGCCGCCAGGCGTCCTCGCGCCAGGGGTGGTCGGCGAGGTGAGCGCGCAGGTCCGGGACGGCCTGGGCGGCGCGGCCGAGCGTGAGCAGGGCCTCGGCGCGCTGTTCGACCGCGCGCAGTCGCAGTTCGGTGAGCCGGGTGCGTTCGGCCCGGGTCCAGTCCTCCTCGGCGTGGTCGGCGTAGGCGGGGCCGCGCCACAGTGCCAGCGCGTCGTCGAGGCGGGCCAGTGCCCGCTCGGCGGGCAGCCCGGTCGCCTCGGCGACCGCCGTCTCGAAGCGCCAGGCGTCGACGGTGTGCGGCGCGGGGCGCAGCACGTATCCGGGGCCTTCGGTGGCGAGGAGGCGGGCGGGGGCGCGGGGCGGCCGTTCGGGTTCGAGGGTGCGGCGCAGGTCGGCGACGAAGGTGCGCAGGGCGCCGAGGGCGGCGGGGGGCGGGTCGGTCCACAGGTCGTCGATGAGGCGGGTCACGGGGACGACGCGGTGGCGGGCGACGATCAGGCGGGCCAGTACGGCCCGGTGCCGGGGGCCCTTGAGCGCGAGGGCGGTGCCGTCCCGTTCGGCGGTCAGTGCGCCGAGCACCCCGAAGGTGACCTGCTCCATCGCTTCACTCCTGCCCTTTGCGCAGGTCAGGCTATCGCGCCGATCGTCGCTGATCGGTTGCTGATCCGTTGCTGATCGGGGCGCGGCAGGCTCGTGGTGTCCGCCCACCCCGCTCCCCCGATCGAGAGGCTCCGCCATGACCGTCACCATTCCCGGGTTCGACCACCGCCGGGTGCCCGTCGCGGACGGGATCGCCCTGCACACCGCGGTCGGTGGCCAGGGCAGCCCGGTCGTGCTGCTGCACGGTTTTCCGCAGACCCACCTGATGTGGCGGCACGTCGCCGTGGATCTTGCCGCCGATCACACCGTGATCTGTCCGGACCTGCGCGGCTACGGCGCCAGCGACAAGCCGGCCGCGACCGTCGACGGCCTCGCCTACGCCAAGCGCACCATGGCCGCCGACGTCGTGGCGCTCGCCGCCGCGCTCGGCCACGAGCGCTTCGCGCTGGCCGGGCACGACCGGGGTGCGCTGGTCGCGTTCCGGACCGCCCTGGACCACCCGGACCGGGTCACCCATCTGGCCTCGCTGGACGTCCTGCCGACCCTCGACATGTGGGAGGTGATGCGCGGCAGGTCGGCGGCGGTCGGCTTCCACCTGTACCTGATGGCCCAGCCGGCGGGTCTGCCGGAGCGGATGATCGCGGCGTCGGCGGACGAGTTCTTCGGTCACTTCCTCGACCTGTGGTCCCGCGACGCCGGCGCGATCCCGGGCGAGGTGCGCGCGGCCTACCTGGCCGCCTGCCGCGCGGCCGTCCCGTCCATCGTGGCCGACTACCGCGCCTCGGCCGGCATCGACGTCGACCACGACGCCGCCGACCGCGCCGCCGGCCGGCGGCTTCGGATGCCGGTCACGGTGCTCCAGCAGGACTGGGGCGCCGCCCTCGGCTTCGACGCGGCCGCCCGCTGGCGCGCCTGGGCGCCCGACCTGGCCCACCGCACCGTCGACTGCGGCCACTTCATGGCCGAGGAGGAGCCGGGCCTGGTCGCCGACGCGCTCCGGGCGCTGCTGGCCCGGTAGGGCCGGCAGGACCGGTAGGACCAGCAGGACCGGTAGGTAGGAGGCGACACGGACGGGGGCGTACGGGGCGGCCGGTGGCGGCCGGTGGCGGCCGGCCGCCCGGCGCGGGTGACGGCAACTGCGCCGCCGATCCGGCGTCTTGGGGCCATCCCCTGGCCCGGCGCGCGCCGCCCTGACACGATGGTCCGATGCGCATACTGATCATGGGCGGCACCAGGTTCGTCGGCCTCCACGTCGCCGAGGCGGCGCTCGCCGCCGGGCACGACGTCACCGTGCTGCACCGCGGCCGGTCCGGCGCGGACCTGCTCCCCGAGGCCACCCACCTCATCGCCGACCGCGACGCCGACCTGTCCGTGCTGCGCGGCCGCAGCTGGGATGCCACCGTGGACGTCTGTGCGTACTTCCCGCGCCAGGTCCGGCAGTTGGCGGCCGCGCTCGCCCCCGGCGCCGCCGGCCGCTACCTGCTGGTCTCGTCCATGGCCGTGTACGACACCCCGGCCACGCCGACCTTCACCGAGGACTCCCCGCTGCTCCCCGCGGACGGCCCGGAGGCCGACACCGTCACCCCCGACAGCTACGGCGTCCTCAAGGTCCAGTGCGAGCGCGCGGCACGCGAGGCGTTCGGGCCGGAAGCCCTGCTGGTGCGCCCCACGTACGTGATCGGCCCGCACGACTACACCCACCGCTTCGACCACTGGGTGCAGCGTCTCGCCCGGGGCGGCGAGGTGCTGGCCCCGGGCCGGCCCGACGCGCCGGTCCAGGTCGTGGACGCCCGCGACCTCGCCGCCTGGATGCTGGCCCTGCTCGAACAGAACGCCTCCGGCGCCTACCACGCCGCCACTCCCCCGCCGTTCACCATGCGCGACCTGCTCGACGCCGTCGCCTCGGCGGTCGCCCCGGACGGCACCACGCTCACCTGGGTCGACGACGACTTCCTCCGGGCGGCCGACGTCCCCCGGCCCGCGCTGCCGCTGTGGACCACCGACCGGCTGTCGCTGGCCACCCGCACCGGCGATCCCGCCGCCGCCCTCGCCACCGGGCTCAAGCTCCGCCCGGTGGCCGACACGGCACGGGACATCCAGCCGTTCGAACCGCTGCCGCAGGCGCTGACGACAAGCCAGGAGGCCGACCTCCTCACCGCCTGGCACCAGCGGTGAACCGTGCCCGGAGTGCGGGTCCCTGACGGTGCGGAAGGCCAGGGCAGGGCCGGGTGCAGCGGTCCGGCCCTGCCCGGCGTGGCCGTGTCGCGCCTCCGGCACGCCGCGTCGGCCAATCGAATGCGACATCGCCCGCCGCGCCAGGACCATGTCCCGGCAGGGCCTGGCGGAGGTCTTCCCCGGCCTCGACCCGCGCATCAGCTGGCACGGGGGACCAGCTGCGGACCGACGTACCGTTCGGCATCGACGTGCCGGAAGCCGGGACGCTCCTCCTCGCGCCGTCGGTCTGGGTTCCGCGCCGGGCCTGCCCCGGCGTCGGACCGGCTCACGGACGAGCGGGCCCGCCCGGGGGCGGCAGCGGCCGGGCGCGGGCGACCAGCAGCGCGACGTCGTCGTGTCCGCCCTGGTGGTGCAGGGCGGCGAGGAGGAGGTCGCAGGTATCCTCCGGGGAGCGGCTGGGCCGGCCGAGGAGGTCGGTCAGGGCGGCGAGCCGGGTGTCGATGTCGTGGTCGCGGGTCTCCACCAACCCGTCCGTGTAGAGCACGAGTTCGTCGTCGACCGCGAGGTCGAGCAGGGTGTCGCGGAAGGCGACGCCGCCGACGCCCAGCGGAACGCCGGTGGGCAGGTCGAGCAGCAGCGGCGGGCGGCCCGGGCGGGTGTGGACCGGGGGCAGGTGGCCGGCGGTGGCGATCCGGCAGCAGTGCCGGCGCGGGTCGTGGACAGCGTAGACGCAGGTGGCGATGGTCTCGCCGAGGCCGGCGACGATGCGGTCGAGGTGGCTGAGGACGGCGGCGGGCGCCAGGTCGAGACCGGCCAGGGTCCTGGTGGCGGTGCGGAGTTGGCCCATGGTGGCGGCGGCGGTGATACCGCTGCCCATGACGTCGCCGACGACCAGGGCGGTCAGGTCGGCGCTCAGCGGGATGACGTCGAACCAGTCGCCGCCGACCTCGCCCGCGCTCGCCGCGGGCTGGTAGCGGTAGGCGACCTCCAGCCCGGGCGGCCGCGGGGGCGGCCCCGGCAACAGGTGGCGCTGGAGGGTGAGGGCGGCGTGGCGCTGGCGCTGGTACCAGCGGGCGTTGTCGATGGCGACGGCGGCGCGGGCGGCGAGCTCGCCGGCCAGCACCAGGTCGCCGTGGTCGAACGGCTGCGGGTTGCGGGCGCGCTTGAGGTCGAGGGCCCCGAGGACCTGGCCGCGGGCCCGCAGCGGCACGGCCAGGTAGGAGTGGACTCCGGCCTGTCGCAGCCGTTCCGCGGCCTGGTCGTCCCGGGCGATCCGCGGCAGGTCACGGTCGGTGACGTGGGCCAGCAGGACGGGGCGGCCGGTGCGGGCGCAGCGGGTGACCAGGCGGGTGGCGTCGTAGCGGGCGATCTCCCCGACCGGGTCGGCGGCCTCGGTGGCGGGTGTGGGGTAGCCGGCCTTGACGGCGAGAGCCCGGAACAGGGCGGGGCCGCCCTCGCCGGCCGGGGGCGGGCTGTCGGTGAGGACGCCTTCGAGGACGTCGACGGCCGCGATGTCGGCGAACTCCGGGACGAGGACGTCGGCGAGTTCGCGGGCGGTGGTGTCGAGGTTGAGGGTGGTGCCGATGCGTTCGGAGGCGTCGGCGATCACGGTGAGGCGCCGCCGGGCGGCGGCCGCGGCGGCGGCGGCCCGGTGCTGTTCGGTGACGTCGACGACCGAGACGGCGACCCCGATCACCCGGTGGGCGGGGTCCTCCAGCCGGAAGTAGGACCCGGACCAGGCGTGCTCGACCTGCGGGTCGGCGCGGGTGCGGCCGGTGGTGAACTGGTTCAGCAGCGGTGTGCCGGTGGCCAGCACCTCCCGCATCGCCGCCTCGATCGCGTCGGCGTCCAGGAACGGCAGGGCCTCCCGGACGGTGCGGCCCAGACACTCGGCGGCCGGGATGCCGTTGATCCGCTCCAGTGCCGGGTTGATCAGGACGTACCGCAGGTCGGTGTCCATCACCGCCAGGCCGATCGGGGACTGTTCCATCAGGCGCAGCGACAGCGCGAGGTCCCGTTCGAGGCGGCGCAGCGTGGCCTTCTTCGAGGCCAGGCCGAGCGCGTAGTACCGGCCGCTCCCGTCCTCCAGGCGCATGTTGCGGAACTCGGCGAGCAGCGTGGTTCCGTCCTTGTGCCGCACCGGGAAGACCCCGGCCCACGCCCCGCCGCCGGCCATCACCTGGGCGAACAGTGACAGCACGGGCTCCCGCTGGTGCTCGTCGACCAGCACCCGGGCGGCGGGGCGGCCGAGCGCTTCGGCCGCCCGGTAGCCGAACAGGTCCTCGGCCTGCGGGCTCCACAGGACGATCCGCCCCTGCGCGTCCAGCACCACGGCGGCGACGCCCAGCACGTCCAGCAGCCCGCCCGGATCCATCGCCGGGTCCCGGCCGGGCGGTGTCGCTCCGGAAGGGACCGCGTGCCCGGCGTCCATCCGGCCACCTCCTCCCGCCGACACACACCCGGCCGTGGCAACGACGACGGCGACGGCGTCGGTCCCTCCATCCTCCCGCCTCAGCCCGAACCCGCCAGCCGGGCCGCACCCCGGCGGACCGGCGCGGCTCACGGTCGCCTCCCGACTGCTCCCGCCGGCCGGACCGCCACACGCAGTAGCCAGGCGAAGGGCGCCTCGGGCGCCCGGTCGCTGTCAGACCTGGCGTGCGGCGGCGCCGCCCAAACGTTGCCTGATCCGGCGATAGCGGGTCATCGAAATTTCATGACGATCACTCGCCAGCTGCGGAAATGCGTGATCTTTAGCCGTTCTTCCGTGCCGACCCGGCTTGTGCGGGATGATGCGGGCCAGGCGCGGCGGTCGGCAGGTATGGACGAGTCGGCAGAGCCCTGGACGGTGCTCGATGACTCGGCGGACCTGCTCGTGGCGAGACGCCGCGGGACGCGCGCGGCTTCACGCTGCTACCGGAGCGTCACACCTGGCACGGCCGGTTCCCACGGGGCCGGATGGCGTTTCCCAGCGAGTGGAGTCGACGCGCAACAGGAGGGGCGAATGCTCGAAGCGGGCGGGGCGCGATGATGCGGGACCAGTTACTCGGGGGCCGCTACCGGCTGCTGCAGCAGCTCGGCGAGGGCGGAATGGGGCAGGTGTGGGAGGCGCTGGACGAGACGCTGGGCCGCAACGTCGCCGTCAAGGTGATCTCTCTGCTCGCCGGCGACGGAAGCCGTGGCGGCGAGGCCCGCGCAAGATTCCTGCGGGAGGCACGGATCACCGCCCAACTGCAACACCCGAACATCGTGACCATCTACGACCTCGGTGAGACGGGCCAAGGAAGCGAACGGGTCCCGTTTCTGGTGATGGAGCTGGTCCGGGGCGAGGACCTGGGCTCGATGCTGCGCCGAGGTGCTGTCACCTTGGCGGACACGGCCCGATGGGGCGCGCAGATATCGGACGCGCTTGGTGCGGCGCACGCGGCCGGAATCACACACCGGGACATCAAGCCGTCCAACGTTCTCGTCACGCCTTCCGGTGCCGTGAAGGTCCTCGACTTCGGTATCGCGAAGGCCGCTGACCCCTACGCGACCGTGGACCGGCTCACCCAGACCGGCTTCATCGTGGGCACGCCCCCATACATGGCGCCCGAACAGGCACGCGGCTTCCCGGAACCGCGCACCGACCTGTACGCCCTCGGCTGCCTCCTCTTCGAGATGATCACCGGCCGGCTCCCCTTCCAGGCCCCCGACACCGTGGGATACATCACGGCGCATCTCACCCAGGAGCCGCCCACACCGAGTTCGGTGTCCGCTGGTGTCCCCTCGGTGTGGGACGACCTCGTGCTGAGGCTGCTGGCGAAGGACCCCGGCCGGCGTTATCCGAGCGCCACCGACCTCTCCGTGGCGCTACGACACCTCGACGGCACACCCGCGCCCGCCGGCGGACTCACGGCGGCGACCGCCGCACTCCCGCGACCAGCCCCCACCCGACGACAGAGCAACCTGAGTCCACAGCCGGACACCGCATCGGCACATGCCCCGGCCCTCCGTCGCGCCGCGCGGTACATCCTCTCAGGGGCTCTGTGGTTGCTCCTCGCCGCATCGGTGCTCGCCATCGGGCCCATCATGATTCTGCTCCCGACCCTGACCACTCTGGTGTACACGGCAGTACTCAGGCCGCGCTCCAGTACCTTGACGCGTGTGACGGGCTACGTGGCCACGGCAGCCGTCGCCGGAGTAGAGGCACGGGCTATCGCCTGGTGGATTGCCCGCGGGGATTTCTCGTCGACGTGGCCATTCATCACAGTGTTCACCCTGATCATCGCGGTGTACGTCTACCGCGAAATCAAGACTCGACGAGCGGCACGCTCGCTCTCGCCGTGATCCGGATGCGCGACGCTTCGGATCGGGGGCCCTCACAGGTCCGAGGCGTCGATCCAGGAAATGGTCGCCACCAGGTCGGGGGCCCGGTCGGTCGCTTCGGCTGCCAGGAGTGCCCAGTCCCGGCATTCGGCCACGATCCGGGCCCAGGGCCACCGCCGGTCGATGTCCCAGTCGATGCCCGGCCCCCGGCGCCAGCAGGCCCCGTCGTTCGGCTTGATCTGCCACACCTGGAAATACAGCACCGCCTGACCGTGAGCGGCGAGATCCTCGATGACTTCGGCCAGGTGAACCGTCTGCCATGCCAGGTCGAGGCCCCCCGCCGAGACCCGCAGCGCGGCGGCCCGGGGCGGGATCACGAGCGCGCGGGCCCCGAGGTCCGTCAGCGCCCAGCGAAGCGCCTCTCCTTCGCTGTCATCGGGGGCCTCCCCTCGCTGCCGGAAGGCGTCGTAGGCGCGTTGGAGATCGGGCACGGCACGATGGATCCCCAGGCCCGCCAGGGCTTCGGCCGCCCACTGGCGGACGGTGGCGTTCTCGCTGTCCAACAGGCCGATCAGCACGTCTCCCGGTCGCGGGTCCTTCAGCGCGTTGAAGACCTCGATGGCGCAGAGCTGCCCGAACGCCCCCAGGCGGGGCACTGCCGGGATCAACGCGTCCAGCACCTCCGGCCCCATGGCGATCAGCGCATACTGGGCGTCCTCCGCCACTTCGGTCGACTCCGCGTCGAGCTCGCCGACCCGCTGAGCAATCCTGCCGTCCATGCCCACGGAGTCTGGCCCATCTCGTCCACCGCGACCAGTCGATATTCCGGGCACCCCGCACCCGGCCGCCCCGGTCAGCCGCACCAAGCCGACCGACAGCGGCAGTCGCACGTCCGTCGAGGCCGGACCGCGCCTCGGTGCGACGGCCCGGCTCCCGGGTTCCCCGGGGAGGCCGCCGCACCGCCCGCCGTCACGGCTTCGGGTGGCCGCCGATCGCCGCGAGGACTTCCCGGGCGGCCCGGGCGCCGGACTCCGCACCGCCCTCCATGAATCCCTGGAAGTCGTAGGAGGTGTGCTCGCCCGCGAAGTGCAGCCGCCCCTGGGCCGTTCCCTCGTAACCCGCGTAGGTGGTGAGGTAGCCCACCGGCCAGTACGAGTAGGCCCCGTGCACGTACGGGTCGAGGTGCCAGGCGGAGAGGGTCGCCCGTCCGTTCCACGCCGCCCCGGTACCCGGCCACACCCGGTCGATCTGGCCGAGGTAGCGGCGCACGAGGCCCGCCGTGTACGGCGCCGAGCCGTCGGTGAAGGCCTGCGGCGGGGTGAGTGAGGCGGCGGGGGTGCCGCCGCCGTACTGCACCAGGATGCCGTGGGTTCCGCGCTGGCCGCGGGTGACGTCCCAGGCCTGCTGGAACGGCAGGTCGGAGAAGCACTCGCCGGCGGAGACACCCTGCCAGGGGCCGGTGCCCTGCCACGGGCGGGCGGTGAACTGCATGTTGAGCTTGGTGCAGTGGCCCATCGTCAGGTGGGAGAGGACGCCGCGCATCCGCTGGTCCAGCCCGGCGCGGGAGAGGTCGACGTCCCGCTGGAGGACGGCCAGCGGGAGGGCCAGGACGGTGTGGTCCGCGGTGACGGTCCGGGTGCGGCCGCCGTCGACCGCGAAGGTGAGGGTCTGGCTGCCGTCCGCGTTGCGCGTCAGCGCCTCCAGGCGCCAGCCCTGGCGGATCGTGCCGGCCGGCAGGTGGTCGGCGATGGCCCGTGGGAGCCGGTCGTTGCCGCCGATGACGTGGTAGCGCTCGTCGGAGGCGCCCCAGACGGAGAAGTGGTCCGGCGTGGCCTGGGCGGACAGCAGGCCGAGCAGGGAGAAGGCGGACTGCGCGGCGGTGTCGGCGCCGTACTCGACGGCGTAGGCGACGTCGAGGAAGGCGCCGAGATCGCTGGAGTGCCCGCCCGGCACCCGGGAGTCGATCCAGTCCCGGACGGACATGGCGTCCATCGGGACGTCGGCGGCGGTGTGCCTGTCCCAGGTCGGCGATTCGCTGGTGGCCCGGACGTCCGCCTGGAGGGCCTGCCAGACCGGCGCGAACTCCTGGTCCGCCCGCGAGCGCGGGTAGTAGCGGCCGTGGAACCACAGGGCCTGGTCGGCACCGGCCGGGGTCGGCTTCAGGACGTCGGTGAGGCCCAGCCCGAAGCGCCGGCAGAGCCGTTGCACCGTCTTGTGCGCGGTGTCGATCAACTCACCGCCGAATTCGGAGACTTGGCCCTGATCCCAGAGGCCGGGCGAGGAGGCGCCGCCGCCGGAGTACATCCGGCCGCCGATCCGGCCGGGGTTCGCCTCGTAGACGGTCGAGGCGACGCCCTGATCGGCCAGCGCCAGCGCGGCGTTGAGGCCGGCGATGCCGGCGCCGACGATGGCGACCCGCGGCGTGGCGCCGCCGCGCGCGAGGGTCTCCGGCCGCGCGGCCCGGAGGTCGACGGTCTCCGACCGAGCAGCGGCACGGGTGGCCGGGGCGGCGCCTATCGCGGCCACGCCGAGGCCGAGCGCCGCCGCCCGGCCGAGCAGGGCCCGGCGGGAGGAGCCGTGGGCTTCGGTCCGGGCTTCGTCGCGCAGGCCGCGGTACTCGTCGACGGGCATCCGCAGCCGCTCGGCGGCGGCGTGGTCGGCGATCAGCCGCTTGAGGTTCCAGAGGTGTGGGGAGCGCGCCATGGGCAGGTCCTCTCTGCTGTGCGGGGCGGGGCGGGGCAGGGCAGGGCAGGGCAGGGCTACCGGCAGAAATGCCGTCGCCGCCATCATCGCCAACAACAAGGCCGCCCACGACCAGTTCGCACAAAAACGGCGGCACCGGCGCACTC
The DNA here is from genome assembly GCF_049543595.1 of Kitasatospora sp. NPDC094028. Classification (NCBI taxonomy): domain Bacteria; kingdom Bacillati; phylum Actinomycetota; class Actinomycetes; order Kitasatosporales; family Streptomycetaceae; genus Kitasatospora; species Kitasatospora sp. NPDC094028. The sequence goes on from NZ_JBMVFA010000040.1 coordinate 68,971, forward strand.
CGGCACCGCGCCCGACCGCCCGGCACCGCCCGGCACCGCTCCGCTCCGCTCCGCTCCGAGAAGAGTGTGCGCCATGGCCACCTTCGTCCGTCCTCATTCCCGGTTCCCCGCACGGCGGCTGGTGCTCCGAAGGAGCCGGGCACAGCCTCGGGCTCCATCCCCCTGACGCAGTGCTGAGATCGGTTCAGGAGGGACGCGGGTAGAGCCGCCCAGCCGGCTCACTCATCCGCGTCGAACCACGGCTTGTTGGCGGCCCAGTGCTCCACCCAGCCGGCGAAGCCCGGCTCCGCCGTGGTGAAGCCGAACTCCGCACCGAAAGGAGTCGCGCCCTCCCCGCTGATGTTCCAGATGTGTCCTCGATGCGGCCCCGTGACGATGAGGTGCCAATACATGCCGCAGCCGTCGGTTCCCAACACGATCGATCCGTGGTTGAAGACCTGCTCGATGATCGGGTCGATCTCCTCGAAGGGCCTGGAGTCCTCCTCCCACAGCCACATCGAGGTCAAAGGGAAGGGCTGACCCAGGTCGCGCTCCGGCCGACCGTCACCCCAGTCGCTGGGCAGCTCCGCCAGCCCCACGAGCCCGTAGTCCGGTGGTCCGGCGTACGAGCCGTCGGTGATCTCCGCGACGAACGTTCGATACGGCTCAGGCAAGAGGACGCCGTGCTCCGCCTCGAAGGCACGCACGGCATCCCAACCCAGCGCCGACTCACCCCCATCGTCGACGTCGAAGGCTGCGCGAATCGAAGCAAGGTCGCGAGGGTCGGCGTGCTCTGTGTCCATGCAGCCCATGGATACCACCCCTCTCTGACAGTGAAATCGGTAACCCTGCTGACCAGGCTCCTCACGACTACCCACCAGGTCCCGCTCCCTCAGAAAGGTCACGCCTGTCCCCCGCTTCTCAACGACGTGCCCGCACCACGGCAACGCCCAGCGGCGGGCCCTGCACCGCGACGGCTCACCGAAGGAGTGGCAGGACGTCGTCGCCTTCGACCGCGCCATCCGCAACGGCGGCACACGGGCAACGGCCGAGGGAACTCCGGTATCGCGTCGCCGCAGGCGGTGGCTGGGCCCCAGATGATCGACACGATCGGCGGAAGTTTCCAGGCCGGCCTCGGTTTCAGCCGCCGGGGGCTCTGTTCGGGCCAGTTATGCAGAGTCGTGGTTCCTGGACCGCCCGCCGGGACGATTCTGTTGGTGCTACCCCAAGTGGTAGCAGTAGCACGGCCCTGGGAAATGACACGCCGGTCGAGATGCCGCTTGAAGAGTTCGTACAGGCGGAAGGGGCAGCGGTGCGGCGATGAATTCATGAGCGTCTGCTGAGGTGCCGGCGGGAGCCGGTGTCGAGCCCTGATGGCACCTGCACCGGATCCCAAGAGCCGCGACGACTGACGAACGAGCCGTACCGACGGTCACCGGCGGCGTACACCTGCCGCTCACTCTGTCGGCTGTCCGCTTGAACCGCTGCCACCGCACCGACCCAGCACCCGCAGCACCGAGCCTCGACTACGCGTCTTCTGCCGCATTGTGTGAAGCGCCGGAGTAGGGAGTCCTGATCGTGCCGTCCTTGCTGAACTACGCCATCCTCGCCGACCCGACCTCGCTCCAAGCGTCGCAGCCCGGGGCACCGTCCGTGGGAACGGTGTACGTGATCGTCTCCAACACCCACCAGTCCGAGGTGCGGTGGGACTTCATCGATGTGGAGATACCGGTGGGCAGCGGCCCCAACGACCTGACGGGTAGTCCCACGGCGATCAGCGCGAGCATCGAAAAGGACTACACGGTCAACCGGGAGCCGGAGCCCACCTTCGACTGGAACAGTACCCTCGGCCGCTTCCGGGCGCATGACCCCTCCGGGGGCAGGCTGACCCTGCCGGAGGAGCAGTCGCTGGTCCTGAGACTGGAGAACATACCGCTTTCCGACATGGCGGGGCTGGTTCGCCTGAAGATCCACGAGCGCTCCGGCGGCGGCGACAGCAACCTCCCCGTTCGGCGGGCGAACTTCATCACCACTCTCGGGCTGGTGAAGCAGGCTCCGAAGATCCCACGCAACTTCCGCCCGGAGAAGGACTCCCTGGTGGATGTGGACGCGGGCCAGAACGTCGTGCTGAAGTGGGAGGGGCCGGACAACCTCGACTACTGGATCCGCGATCCGCAGGGGAACGAGGTGCTCGTCCAGTCGGCGGTCCAGGGGCCACGGGTGACCCAGCGGCCCTACACCTGGTCACCCCCCTCCGCGCCGAGGCGAGGCACCACCTACACCCTCATCGCCGGGACGACCACCGCCGCGCAGCAACACCACGGGTACTTCCTCACCACCACGGTCCACGCACTCGTCCCCGAGTTCGACAGCGGGACGCGCACTCCGTGGGTCGAGCAGGCGCCGAGCAAGAGCCGTGCCACCTTCTCCGCGGCCGGGATGGAGATCCACAATGGGGCCGGCGCCCTGGGAACCGTCACGGCCGACAGGGTCGACGTGGACCGCGTGGACACCAGGGCTGTGCACGGCCGCACCGCCGGCGACGGATGGATCGACTTCCCGCAATCGGGCCTGAACGTGCATCAGGGCGGCTCGACGCAGCTGGGCACCCTCTCGGCCGAGATGGCCGAGGTGGACCGTGTGAACACCAGGGCTGTGCACGGCCGCAACCCCAGCGACGGATGGATCGACTTCCCGCAATCCGGAGTGGACGTACACAAGGACGGGCAGCAGGGGCGGGGGACCGTCTGGGCCGACCGGGCGGACGTGAACGGTGTGAAGACCGCGTGGGTGCAGGGGCCGAGCGACAGCGACGGGTGGATCGAGTTCCCGCCGTCCGGGCTGAACGTGTTCCACGGCCAGGGAAGGGACTGGGGCACCGTCTGGGCCGACAGGGCCGACCTGAACAGCGTGACCACACACTGGACAGAAGGGCCGGACGGGAAGAAGAGCCGCATCACCTTCACCGAAACGGGCGTGAAGATCACCGATCCCGAGAAGAAGCGGGGCACTGTGGTCGCCGGCGAGACCAACGTTCGCAGCGTGGTCACCCCCTGGGTGTCAGGTCCCCAGGAGGGAGCGGGATGGATCTCCTTCCCGAACGAGGGGGTGGACGTGCACCGGGACGGCGAGGTTTCCTTCGGAAGGATTCGATACGCCTCGTACAAGGAATCGCAGACGGTGAACGAACGCCCCGTGCACCGCAGGCTGCCCCCCTACGAATGGCCGCCGCGGTCCGGGAACTAGTTGTATTGACCATGAGCGTTGTTGACGGTGGTCGGGCTTGATCATGGCGAAGACCTCCGGTGTGGTGGAGGTGTCTAGGCTCCACACCACACACGGAGGTCTTCGTGTCCCACCGTAATGCCCG